>WTIV01000117.1:3526-6844 GCA_011525095.1 Methanobacteriota archaeon | reverse complement strand
CAATTCGAACAGGCCCTTTCCGTCAACCACTGCATTCCATGCACCGTGCCCATGGCCTTCGAGAGTTACGAGTTCGCTGTGAACATTCAAGGAATCATAAATGTCCTGCAAGGCTAGTGCTCCTTCGTATGGTGTTACAGGGTCGTTCCCGTCACCATGAGCCATGAATAATTCTGGGTCATCAGCATCGAATCGGTCGAAACCGTATACTGCTTCAAAGACATCCAATTTTATCTTTGAACCCCAGAAGTAAACCATGCTCTTGACATCATATGTTTCATTCAAGTTAGTTGTTGCAAGGGTTGGGTCCTTGTCGATTGAGATTTCATCACGGAAATCTCCCAGGTCTGATATTCCAAGTGCAATGGTTGTTATCGAACCTGCAGAAGCCCCTCCGACTGCTATTTGGTCTGTACTAATATTGTAGGTGTCTGCATTTGCGACTATCCATCTAAGGGCAGCTTTTGCATCTCTTTGGGCTGCATACATGGCGATTGATTGCTGAATTTGTTTGGTTGATTCGGCTCCAGTAAATGTATGCTCAACCCACTCCTTAGGTGCAATGCCGTCATAGTAATCGATAATTTCCTCATCGGACATTCCGTCAATATCACCTAACTCTTCTGTTGTTCTATAATCGATTGAAACGTAAACCCATCCACGAGAAGCATAGTATTTCCCCATCTCAATGATTTCCGGTTTGTGCTTGACTCCACCAGTAAATCCTCCACCGTGAATGAACATCAAGACTGGTCTATCTGTTGAGTTTGAGTCTGGACAATATATGTCCAACTTTAGAGGTACTGCAGAAGGTTCTGTGCTTGTTTTTGAATGGGCAAGTCCGCTAGCATAAACGATGTCTTCGTACGTCAAAACTTCGTAAGGACCTGGCTCGTAAACAACCATTTCATCATCTCTGTCGCCCTTTCCATCGCGTAAACAACCCGACAAGGATACAGTAATCAGTAAGATAACAAGGAAGAAGGCCTTCTTGGTCATGTTTTCTCTATTGCATTGACACACTTATTTGTTCGGTTACAAAAGTGTGACCTTCAAACAACCCCGCTTGAAATGGATTTTAGCGTGGATATTGAATGAATCCTCTCCGACTCAACCTTGATATCCCATCAAAAATTAGGGGCGCCATGGGAGAAGATGAATCGGGTTTCAATCTTGGTGATTGGAATTCTGATATCTCCGAAATAGAGGACTTGTAATGCTAAAATCTCTTTATTGGCGAATCAATTTTTTCCTGACAAACAGGAAGTCAATTCGATTTGTCAATCGCCTTGGTAAAGACGTGAAAGCGGTAATCGTTGAGACTAAAAACGGCGTATTTGCGGTCGATCCAGCCGATTTAGTGGTTGGTGCAAAACTTAGAAAAGAGGGAGAATATGGAATTGGTGAAATAAATCAAATTTCACAATTTATTGACAAAGATTCCTCGGTATTGATTGTTGGTGCTCATCTCGGTTCAATAGCCATACCCGTCGCGGATATTTGTTCGAAATTAATTGCAATAGAAGCCAACCCAAATAACTTCAAATTACTAGAAACCAATGTGAAATTGAATAATACTTCAAACATTACAATACACAACATAGCGGCTAATGATAAGGAAGAAAAAATCAAATTTCAGTTAAACACGGTCAACTCTGGTGGCAGTAAAAGAGTCCCTGTCGTCAACCGCTACGCCTACACGTATGATAATCCTGAAGTCATAGATGTCGAGGCACATTCATTAGACAATTATCTTTCAGAGAAAGAATTTGATTTGGTGTTGATCGATATTGAAGGCTCGGAGTATTTTGCCATGAAAGGAATGGCTGATATTTTATCCAAAACCAAAACCCTGATTGTGGAATTTTTACCACACCACATAATCAATGTTGCAGGAGTTGAACTTTCAGATTTCTTAGGGAATATCCCTAAGCATCTAACAAAGTTAACCATCCCCAGCAAAAACAAAACATGCCCCAGGGATGAAGGCATAGTTATCTTACAACAAATGTTTCAATCTGGTCAGGGTGATGAGGGAATAATTTTCCACAATTGACCCCCTATAGTTGCAAGGCCTCCCCTGTTTCCAGGGGAGGCTGTGCAAATCATATTCTGTGTGAAATGATCACGCAGCAGGCTGCCAATCGGTGCCGTTCCACCATAGCATGCTTCCATCATCCATCTGGCGCCATGTGTGTCCTGCATCATCAGTCCACTGTTGCAAGACTTGTGGCTCTGCAACAACAGGTTGTGCTACAACAGGCTCAGCTACAGGTTGTGCTACTGCTTGAGTCTGATATGTTGGCTGTGCAGCAGCAACGGTTTGTGTTGGATAAGTTGCTTGGGTTTGAGTTGCGTAACTCGTAGCAGTGGTTTGGCCGCTGGATGGCTGGGCGGTGAAGATTGTACCCTCATTCATCGACATTGGGTTGCTTAATCCGCCTTGAGCGAAATCCTTGCTAATGTCTCCACCTGCCTCTCCTCTTCTCATGAACAAAAGACCGCCTACTCCTGCTAGGACTAGGATTGCAAGTCCGATGTATAGGTAATTCATCCAACCGCTGTCTTCGTCTTCATCCGATGACGTTCCATCTCCGGTTCCTTCACCCTCGTTGGTCTCGTTCTCTTCGTCTACAGGAACCTCGACTTCAGGAACTGGTGGCATCAATACCTTGTCAATTACGTGAATGACACCGTTTGATGTGAATACGTCTGCGGTAACTATTCCTGCATCGTTAATTCCTGGACTACCAGAGATTGTAACATTGTCACCGTTTACCATCTGTAGAGTGTTTCCATCAATGATATCTGCAGCAGTAAATGTACCTGCATATACGTGGTAAAGCAGGATATTTGTTAGATTCTCCTTTCCAGATACGCTATCGAAAGATGCTAGGTCGATTCCTGCATCTGCAAATGCTTGGTCAGATGGTGCGAAGACCGTGAATGGTCCTTCACCTTCTAGAGTCGCAACTAATTCTGCTTGAACCAAAGCTGCAACCAAGGAGGTGTGTGCGCCGGTACAGGAAGCGGTTCTTACCGTGTCATTTGGTGTATCAGTTGGGGTAAGGACTTTGTCGATAACATGGATTACACCATTGCTGGTGTATACATCTGCAATAGAGACTGTTGCATCGTTAATCATGACTGAGTCTCCAACTTTGAAAGCAAGCGGTTGACCGTTTACTGCGGTTGCGCCACCACATTCTGCAACATCGGCGGCTGGTACTGCACCAGAAACAACGTGATACAGTAAGATGTCTGTCAGGGTTTCCTTGCCCTCTGGAGTGTCCAAAGATGCCAGATCGATTCCTGCAT
>WTIV01000117.1:0-3426 GCA_011525095.1 Methanobacteriota archaeon | reverse complement strand
GTCAGGGTTTCCTTGCCCTCTGGAGTGTCCAAAGATGCCAGATCGATTCCTGCATCAGCAAACGCCTGGTCTGTAGGTGCGAAGACTGTGAAAGGACCTTCTCCTTGCAGAGTCTCTACAAGTTCTGCTTGCGCTAATGCTGCAACCAAAGATGAGTGGACTCCAGTACATTGTGCTGTTCTTGCAATATCGTTAGGAGTGTCTGTAGGCGACAATACCTTGTCGATGACGTGTATTACACCGTTGCTAGTTGCTACATCAGCCATTGTTACTGTGGCATCGTTTACCATTACAGATGCACCCACGTTGAAGGATAGAGTCTGACCATTTGCTGCAGTAGCATCCATACAATCTGTTACTGCAGAGGATGGAACTTCTGAAGGTACAACGTGGTATAGCAAAATGTCGCTTAGAGCAGCCTTTCCTTCTACCGTATCCAATGCTGCGAGGTCGATTCCTGCATCTGCAAATGCTTGGTCGGTTGGTGCGAAGACTGTGAACGGACCTTCTCCTTGTAGTGTCTCAAGTAATTCAGCCTGAATGACAGCCGCTACCAAAGAGTCGTGGATACCAGTGCACTGCGCAGTTCTTGGTATGTCATTTGGTGTTGGGGTCGGCATCAAAACCTTGTCAATCACGTGAATGATTCCGTTACTTGCTGCCAAATCGGTTGCTGTAACGGTAGCTCCGTTGACCATCACAGTTCCTCCGACAGTGAAGGATAGAGGATTGCCATTTACTGTAGAAGCAGACATACAATCTGTCACGTTTGCTGCTGGCACTGCACCATCAACCACGTGGTAAAGAAGGATGTCTGTTAGAGTCTGCTTACCGTCAGGATTGTCTAGGGCAGCAAGGTCGATTCCTGCATCTGCAAACGCTTGGTCTGTTGGTGCAAATACGGTGAATGGACCGTCTCCTTGTAGTGTTTCAAGCAACTCTGCTTGAACTATGCTTGAAACCAGTGAGTTGTGTACTCCACTGCATTCTGCAGTTCTTGGAATGTCGTTTGGAGTGTCGGTTGGCATCAGAACCTTGTCGATGACGTGGATCACACCGTTGCTTGTTCCAACATCTGCAAGAGTGACATTTGCATCGTTTACCATTACTCCAGAGCCGAGGTTAAAGGACAGGATTTGTCCGTTTACTGCAGGCGCTGTCATACAATCGGATAGTGCAGTAGATGGCACATTTCCTGACACTACGTGGTAAAGTAGGATGTCTGTCAGTGTTTCCTTTCCTGCCGGGTTATCGAGAGATGCTAGGTCAATTCCTGCATCAGCGAATGCTTGGTCAGTAGGAGCGAATAGTGTGAATGGACCTACCCCCTGCAAAGTTTCTAGTAACTCTGCTTGAACAACAGCAGAAACAAGGGAATCATGGATTCCTGTACATTGTGCAGTCCTTGGGATGTCGTTTGGTGTATCTGTTGGTGACAAGACCTTGTCGATCACGTGGATTATACCATTGCTTGTGCCAACATCAGCTAAGGTAACATTTGCACCGTTGACCATAACTCCATTGCCTACAGTAAATGATAGAGTTTGACCGTTTACTGCAGTAGCAGTCATACACTCTGTCACGTTGCTAGAAGGTACTTCTCCAGAGACTACGTGGTAGAGTAGTATGTCAGAGAGGGTTTGCTTTCCAGCAGGATTGTCTAGAGCACCTAGGTCAATTCCAGCATCTGCAAACGCTTGGTCTGTTGGTGCGAAGATCGTGAATGGACCTGGGCCCTGGAGAGTTTCAAGGAGCTCCGCTTGAATTACTCCTGCAACTAAATTATCGTGAATTCCAGTACACTGTGCTGTTCTTGGAATATCGTTTGGATTATCGGTAGGAGTTAGAACCTTGTCGATTACGTGAATGTATCCATTGCTTGCGATTACATCTGTCATTGTGATGTTTGCATCATTAATCATGACACCATTCTGCATTGAGAATGCTACTGGTTGTCCATTTGCAGTTACGGAGGTCATACACTCTGTAACGTTCATCGCTGGGATTTCTTCAGAAACCACGTGATAGAGTAGTATATCCTGCAGTGTTGCTTTGCCTTGTGGATTGTCTAGTGCAGCAAGGTCAATTCCTGCCTCAGCGAATGCTTGGTCTGTAGGTGCAAAGAGTGTAAATGGCCCTGGGCCTTCCAAAGTCAGAAGTAACTCTGCCTGCAATACAGCGTTCACTAGACTGTTGTGAATACCCGTATTGGAAGCAATTGCTGGAATGTTTTCAGGAGGCATCAGAACTTCGTCAATAACGTGAATGATTCCGTTGGATGATTGAACATCTGCGGATGTTACTGTTGCTGTACCAATTGTCACGGTTGCTCCATTAACTCCGAACTTTGCTTTATCTCCATTTGCCATGGTTGCAATCATACCGTCAGTGACAGCACTTGATGCCACGGATGCAGTTACAACGTGGTAAAGCAGAATATTGGTTAGTATGTCTTTTTCTTCTTGAGTTTGGAAGTTAGCCAGATCAATGCCAGCATCATCGAAGGCTTGGTCTGTTGGAGCGAATAAGGTGAACGGCCCTGTGCCTTCCAATGTCGTGTTAAGTCCAACGTGTGCCAACGCAGCTAGTAGTGTACCGTGTTCACCAGTTCCTGCAGCATTTGTTGGTATGTCGTCGCTAGCGTCTGCTGTTGCATTCAAAGGGAATGCGGAAGCAATCAGTAAAGTCATCATCATGAATGTTAGAACTCTATTCATAATATTATCACATGAAGGTGGGGTTATAAGCGGATGTTTTTTTTCACCAAAACTTACACTTTACAACTATATTCCAAATCGTGTATCAAACTCGAATAGGCCGATGTAACAAATCAAGCCTAGGAAATGGGTATGATGATTTCGATTGGCTCTATTGAATTACTTATTCTAATATTGAGTTTTAGGTGAGTATGTGTTGAATCACAGTTACCCCATGAATTGTCAATGATCGAAATTGTATCTCCGTCCTGAGGAGAATCCTCATCTAGCCCGTTGAAAATGTCACCATCTTCTAAAAATGTATAATCGCCATTGCCATCAATGCAATATGCGGATACGTACCAATTTTGACCATACATAATGTTGCTATTAAAATCAGACCAATCAGAGGTGTCTGAGATGGTAATTGTCGCAATATTATCTCCAGTATTTGAGGTTAGGGGGTCCGGATGATCTACTATCGTAAATGTTGGAGCGGTTGGACAAGTTGAGGCCCCCTGTCCTGTCAACCAGTCAATATCAGACTGTGGTATAGACAAAGCTTGATACAGAGTTTTCTGTAATTTGAATGAATCGACTACATCGTATTCATCAGAAAAATCGACTGGTGCGACAATTGGAACAATGGTTTTTGCACCTGAATTATCCTCTGCAATTACAGCAAATGATTTCTGAATAATTAGTCCACAAGGTACTATGTCACTTTCAC
>WTIV01000222.1 GCA_011525095.1 Methanobacteriota archaeon | reverse complement strand
TACTGAGTTGTAACAAATCTCACCCTCTACAGGCTGTGGTGGCAATAGTACCTTGTCAATCACGTGGATTACACCGTTGCTAGCAATAACGTCTGCTTGTGTCACGGATGCATCGTTTACGATTACGCCACCCGGTGTAACACCAACTCTTACCTGCTGTTGGTTCAGCATGGTTACAAATTGACCATCACTCAAGTCACCAGACATGACTGCACCCATTGTGACGTGGTAAGCAAGTACGTTACCTAGAGCGGCAACACCATCCTCGCCAGTGTAGTCCGCAAGGTCGATTCCTGCATCGATGAACGCTTGGTCTGTTGGTGCGAATATTGTGTAAGGTCCTTCATCAGATAGAGGGTAGAGAAGACCAGCTTGTATGATTGCGTCAACCAATGTACTGTGTACTCCAGTGCTAGATGCAATTGTTGGGATGTCACCTGGACCATCTTCAGGAGGTGTGAGAACCTTGTCGATCACGTGGATTACTCCATTGCTGGAGACAACGTCTGCTAAAGTTACAGTGGCATCGTTTACGGTTACGTTGTCACCGACTCCAATGGTAATATTGCCGCCATTCAGCGTCTCTACGCTCATGCCGTCTGTTAAGCCTGAGGAAAGTACCTCACCAGAAACAACGTGATAGGTCAGTATATCGACTAGTGTTTGGTTGGCTTCCTCTGTGTTGAAGTTTGCCAAATCAATTCCTGCGTCTGTAAACGCTTGATCGGTTGGCGCAAACACAGTAAATGGACCAACGCCAGATAGTGTATCTACTAATCCAGCGTGGGCCAGCGCAGCAACTAAGGAGTCATGAATCCCGGTTTCAGTTGCATTTGTTGGTATGTCTTTGGTTTCATCTGCTGTCACTGAGAGTGGTAACGCGGACAGTAGCAGCAGGGCGATTAGTGCGGTTGAGAGTCTTCTCTGCATTGCGCCGCAACGAATTGCATTAGTATATACCATTTTGTTTCGATACGCACCGTGAAAACGCAATACGTAACAAAAATGCGCTCCATTATTATGTATGATGCCCTAGAACATACATGCGCCGGTGGGTGGTGATAGTTCTGGTTGCGCTAATGCTGCCATCTTTACCAGTCAGTGCAGACCAAGATCCATTCAACTTCTACATCGATGATGAGATAGTTGCTCATCCGGGCGAAACTGTTCAACTTCGCATTGCA
Source organism: Methanobacteriota archaeon (assembly GCA_011525095.1). GTDB lineage: Archaea > Thermoplasmatota > Poseidoniia > Poseidoniales > Poseidoniaceae > MGIIa-K1. The sequence continues at coordinate 5,722 of WTIV01000222.1, read as the reverse complement.
TGGCAGAACATTGTAGGTACTGCGAGACATTTTTCGGTTTCACTCAATAGTACTGGAGATAACTTGACTGTGAGCGATCTACCTAGTGATTGGACTAGAGTAGCGTCGGGTAGACTCGGAGAAATGCTGATCAATATTACAGTATCTCCTGACTCAATTTTCGAAACACAGTCATTCAGTCTGGATTTTCTCTGTCAAGAAGTAGGAAATTGGAGTCTTACACACAATGTAGACGTTCTTATCTCTAAATGGTCAGACATAAGATTCGGTTCTAACGATGGGTCGGAATTCTACGTATTACAGGATGTAAGAACTGGTTTCGCAGTCAATGTAAGCAATCAAGCAGATTACGATGATACTGTAAAATTGAGATTCAACACTCAAACAAACTGGGAATATGGGTTTGATGATGATTTGAATAATGACGGCGAATTGGTGATAGACTTACAATCAGGTGACTATGAGTTCATCAACTTCTACATACAAACGCCTCCAATCCTCAATGGAGGGCCATTAGCAGGCACGGGTCCACAATTTTCATTAGAAGCAATCTCAAATCTTGATAGGAGGGTTAGTTCATGGAATTTCAGCCTGAGGATGGAAACCTATCACAATATGACAATTGATGTTGTTGAAGACAACTTAACCATAGAGCCTGGAGATAACGAGCGACTTGAGGTTATCGTTAGAAATAATGGCAATACAGCCACGTACCTCGATGCAGGTTTACTCTATGGAGATTCTAGGGAAGACCGTTTTGAAATCGACAATTGGACAGTTGCAATATTCAATGCCTTTGAGTTTCAACCTCTTGAACCAAATGAATCTAGAACTATAGAAATAGGCTTCAATGCTCCTAATATTAACCTTGGTTCCGTTGATTTGGAACTTGACATAATGCCCCAGTCATTCCCACAAAGAGCAACTTCTGTTCAAATTTCATCATCGATAGACTGGAAAAGAAACGGTAGTTTAAGCAAAATTGGGGATTCATGTGCAGAGATCGAGTGGAACCAAACCTGTCAACAATTAATTCAAATTGAGAACACAGGTAACTTCTTTCAAAACTACCTGCTAGAAATCCGTGATTCTAGTGGAATGTATTTTGAAATAACACAAAAGACAATTGGCCTTTCACGAGGCCAAAATAGCACAGAAATCCCGTTGAACATCACCCCGTTTGAAAATGCAGAAGCATTCTCTAGCGGCTCTGCTGAGTTAGTCCTAAGATTAACTGATGGTATGTTAGTGGATTCATTGGAAATTTCATCCAAGACTGCACCAAGAGTGTTTTGGATATGGGAAGATTCAGCCACATCGGTTAGTAACGGAAGACTAGAAATGGCAATAACAATGAGGAATGATGGAAATACTGCTGATGGTTTGGTGGTTAGAATGACTTCTTCATACTTCACAGAGATGAGTTTCATCCCTCCTAACAACGCTATCGTAGAGGATGGCTCAAAGAACATACGTTCCTTTGAAATCGTCAATATCGACAAAGGGGCTAATTTTACTTTCAGAGCTTGGGCAAAGATACCTGATAACCAAAATTCAGCTGATGATTTCTACATTGACATAACAGCACATAGTCGCCTTGCAGACGACAAACCATTCCGGTTCACTGCTAATACATCATTCGATGCAGCCACATCTGACAACGATAATCAGGAAGGTATCGTAGACTCCATTGGTGATATTATTTCGACGATTTTTGCTGTCATCTGGGCGTGGAAATGGATTGCTATTGCTACTATAGCGAGTGGATTGATGATAAACAAATCAATCAGAGACCGAAAGGCAAGGCTTGCGGATATGGAATTGATGAATTCTCAACAAAATGTAGAGCAAAAACCAGATGATTGGATGGCAGAATTTGCTACCAAAAAACAGCCAACTCCAGAAATTGCTCAATCACCTCAAATTCCTTCTGAAGTGTTTACAGGTATGTTCCAGGCGGTTGGAGGTGGACAGAAACCAGTTGCAGAACCTGTTGATTCAAGGCTGGTTGGTGCTGCAAGTACGGTATTGGACCATCATGATACTGTTGCTACAAAATCAAAACTCGATGATTTGGTAGAGAATTTAGCAGCAGGAAATGTCAGTACCCCGCACACGGCAAATGTTGCATTACCTGACGACATTATTCCTGTAACAGAAAGAACTGTTCCAAAGTCTAAGGCAGATGTTTCTGTTCCAACAATGCTCGATTTGGATGACCTAGATTTGTGAGTGGTAAAATGAAAATTGGAGTTGATGAAGCAGGCAGAGGCTCGGTAATCGGTCCTTTGGTGGTGTGTTCATTTGCTAGTATTTCTCAAACCAAACTCCTTCAATTAGGAGTAAAAGATTCGAAAGACCTCAGCAAGAAGAAGAGGGAGGAATTGTATCGAATATTGGTCAAAATGCCACACAACGTGATAATTTGCGAACCAAAACGAATTGACATTTCATTAAATCTCAATGAACTCGAAGTCGAATTATTTGCGGAATCGCTCTCCGTTATGCCTGATGGTGAAATTATGCTAGACGCATGTGATGTAGATGCTGCTAGATTTGCGAGAAATGTTTCAGCCCTATCAAATCGAGATTGTAAAGCCGAACACAAGGCGGATGAAAACCACCCCGAAGTTAGTGCAGCAAGCATAATTGCAAAGGTAACACGCGACAACTGTGTCAAGCAATTGTGTGAAGACTTGAAGATGGATTTGGGTAGTGGTTATCCCTCAGATCCAAAAACCAAATCCGCTGTAAAGATTCTGTCTGCAGGAGATTACCCTCATGATTGCCTTCGTTGGTCATGGAAAACGGTAAGTGACGCTAGAGGGAGTCCTGTGCCACCACGTCCGGATGGACCACAACAGACCTTGTTTTGAATAACTAAGAGCCCCACGGATTGACATGGACTGGCAGCCGGACCAACCAACTTTGGACTTGATTCGTCACCTTGCTTTGCAAAACAGTTACCAGTATGCTGGGAAAGGACAGGCTGGTTCTGTAATAAGTAGGATAATGGGCAGCAGAGAAGATTTACGGCAACATGGCAAGTTCATCGCTCCACTGGTTGGCAAAGAGGTAGCCAAAGCGAACGCGATGGCCCAAAAGGACGGACTTGATGCCGTAAGAGAGATTCTAGAAAGTGAAGCACCAGAATTATTGGAAAAGAAAGTCCAAACTCGCAGAGAAGGATTACCAGAACTTCCTAAACTAAACAGCAGAAAACCGGTTCTCAGATTCGCACCCAATCCAAACGGACCACTATCATTTGGCCACTCCAGAGGCTTGGTGATTAACGGTCAGTACGCAAAGGAACTAGATGGTGAACTAATTCTAAGGTTTGACGACACGGATACTACAGTTAAGCCTCCAATGCTTGAAGCATACGATTCAATCCCAAAACAGCAAGAATGGTTGTGCGGCTTTCCTGCACATAGAATTGTAATCGCTAGCGAAAGGATGGACAAATACCACGAATATGCAACTAAAATGCTGGAAGGAGGATTTGGTTATGTTTGCACCTGCTCTGCGGAATCCTTCAGAGAATTCAGAGTTTCAAAACAAGAATGTCCATGCAGGGTTAATTCTGTTGATGAAAATCTAGAATTATGGCGCAAGATGAACGACCCGGAGGGTTTTCAACCTGGTGAGGCTGTCCTACGGGTAAAAACTGACATGGCACTCAAGAATCCAGCACTTAGGGATTGGCCCGCTGCTAGAATCCAGACCAATCCCCACCCAAGGGTCGGAGATAAGTGGCGAGTTTGGCCACTCTTAGATTTTCAATCTGCCATTGAAGATTATCTTCAGGGTGTGACTCACATCATTCGAGGAAAGGATTTGATGGATTCAACACGAAAGCAAACGCTGCTCTACGCACACTTTGGTTGGGAGTATCCAGAGACAATATACTGGGGCCGCGTAAAAGTACACGAATTCGGAGCATTCTCAACTTCACAGATGAAGAGGGATATTGCAGAAGGGATTTTTGATGGATGGGACGACCCAAGACTACCGACTATCTCTGCATTGTCAAGAAGGGGAATTAAGTCGGATTCACTTCGTGCATTTTGGATTGAGTTAGGACTGACTCAAAAAGACATATCTGTACCTCTGTCAACTCTTTATTCACACAATACTAAGGCTATTGATGCACAAGCACCTCGGCTAGCTTTCGTTAGAAATGCGTATCCGGTTAAGCTAAATGGAGACTTCCCAAAAACAGGAACAATTTCCTCACACTCAGATACAGAAATGCCTCCTAGGCAATATTCGATAGACGAAGGCGTTTGGATTGAAGAAGAGGATTCCGGCAAACCAATTAGATTGAAGGATTTGTGCGACATAGATGCAACGGGTAATGTCGAAAGTATCGATAGAAGTGACAAACGTAGTGTTGTCCATTGGGTAGCGGGTGGAACACCATCCAAACTTACTATTGCCGACGGTCAAGACATCATAACCGTTGAAGGAATTTTGGAAGACCACAATTATCCAGTTGGAACTATTCTACAATTGGAAAGAATTGGATATGCAATCGTTGAAGATGATGGCTTGCTTATGGTCCATGACTGACCAGTACTGGCTCACCATCTTCTGTCACGATGACATACTTTGGTTTCCAAATGGATGATTTAACAGGGTCAGGATCGACCAATATGTCTAATTCACATACCTGGCCGCAATTACCTTCTTTTTCCAAGTGCTCTTCTGTTAGCACGCCAAGGATTTTTTCTTGGCCCCAAACCACCAGCACGTCGTTACCATTCAAACGACTTTTCGCTTCCTCAAGTGAATCATCAGCACCTATTGATGAAAACTCCATGCACTGTGTTTCACAACTCAGTCTTTCAACTATCCCATAGGTGGGTTCAAGATGGTTGACCTCTAGGGTCCAACATGGCAATCGAGCGTCTACTAACAGGGAACATCGGTGCACAAGTCAAAGAATTGATGGCGACAGAAGACATTGTCATTGAAGCCGTTCGAGATTTGGTTAAAGATGAAATCAAGAGTTACATCAGACAAAAAGTAGACGCAGATGAAGAACTGAAAGATGAACTGAAAGAGGCCATCTCTTACTACTTCAACGCTAAAGCACGCTCAGTTTATGCAGAAATGAAGGCAAGTAGGGCCGCGGCAAGACTAGGGTTAAGGATTCTACCTGACGACCTTCAAGGAGAAGTTGGAGAAGCACTAGTCGGCCTTTTTGAAAAGGAACTCGGCAACTTGTTGGAAAAAGCACTTTGAGGCCCCTAGGGGCTCATTTGGCCATAGTCTTGAATAGTGTAATGCTTGCAGACTTAGTTGGTAGGTATTGACCATGATGAAATTCAAGCCTATCCTACTCGGCATATTGCTGCTGTGTTCATGCATACCAATCCCAACAGCATCAGCAGATAGTGTGGAAGTCTGTTGTGATTCTGGGACAGTTGAACTTTATTTGATTGGACCCGCAGGTTCAGGAGAAATGTCGCCGTTCGATGCGTCTTTATCAGATGAGTCTGAAGAACTAACGATATCTGATGCAATTGCTCAACAACAGGAGATTGCAAGTTGGAAAATTGACCCTGCCTGGAGTGGATCTTACCCCTCCTCGACATGGGAGTTTGCAATCGACTACACTGTGGAAAACGCTGGGGGTGTACAAATCAACGCATCCGTCAGCGTCATAATCGGTGGAGAAGAATACGTTGGAGGGACTGACCAGTCGAATTCTTTCCTT
>WTIV01000054.1 GCA_011525095.1 Methanobacteriota archaeon | reverse complement strand
ATTATCAACGGTGAAGAAGTGTTCACTGGAGATGTTGTTGAACAAGTCATGCCACACGACCACAGCCACGTCATCGCAAGAGTACACATGGCTGGTGAAAAGGAAGTAAAGGCTGCAATCGATGCTGCACTAGATGCTCACAAAATGTGGTCAACAATGCCATGGGAGTCTCGTTGTGCTATTTTCCTGAAAGCAAGTGAATTACTTGCCGGACCACGACGTGCTGAAATCAACGCATCCACTATGCTCAACCAGTCAAAAACCTGCCATCAAGCAGAGATTGACTCAGCTTGTGAGTTAATCGACTTCTGGAGATTTAACAGCGATTATTGCAGGCAGATCTACGAAGACCTACAGCCTCCAGTCTCCCCGTCTTCGATGTGGAACTCAAGCGAAGTAAGACCATTGGAAGGTTTCGTATTCAGCGTAACTCCATTCAATTTCAGTAGCATTGCTGCAAACCTTCCTTCGAGCGCTGCAATCATGGGCAATACCGGAGTTTGGAAGCCTTCAAGGAACTCCTATGTATCGAATTATAGATTGATGAAACTAATGATGGATGCAGGTCTACCAGCAGGTGTAATCAATTTCATTCCTGGTAAAGCAAGCGTTGTTGGAGACATCTGTATGTCTCACCCAGAACTAGCTGGTGTTCACTTCACTGGCTCAACAGCAGTATTCAGAAAGATGTGGAAAGATATTGCAAACAACCTAGAGAACATGCGCTCATACCCACGGATTGTCGGAGAAACCGGTGGTAAAGATTTCATCGTCGCTCACCCAGATTGTGACACACGTGCACTAACCATCGCACTACTGCGTGGAGCATTTGAGTTCCAAGGACAAAAGTGCAGTGCGGCAAGTCGTGCTTACATTCCTGAGAGCGTTTGGGCAGAGATAAAGGATGAATATTGCGAAGAGGTTTCAAAGATTAGAATGGGAGACCCAAGGGATTTCTCTAACTTCATGTCAGCAGTTATTGACAGAAAATCATTCGACAATATCACCGGATACATCGACAGAGCTCGTGAAGACCCGGGTTGTGAAATCGTGACTGGAGGCGGCTATGATGACAAGACAGGATACTTCATTGAGCCAACCACGATCATCTGTAAGGACTCGAGATATGAAACAATGGCTGAGGAGATATTTGGACCAGTCCTTTCAATTCACGTTTACCCAGATGACGATTTCGAAAGAATCCTTGAAGTCTGTGACACCACTTCAGAATACGCACTAACAGGTTCAATTTTCGCTACCGATAGAACAAATATCGAAACTGCGATTGAAGCCCTAAGATACAGTGCTGGAAACTTCTACATCAACGACAAGCCAACAGGTGCTGTTGTTGGACAGCAGCCTTTCGGCGGTGCAAGAGGAAGCGGTACAAACGACAAAGCTGGATCACCTCTAAACCTATTGAGATGGGTCAGCCCTCGTTCAATCAAGGAAACCTTCGCCCCACCGCACGACTGGACTTACGGATTCTTGAATTGAGAAGGCAACCTACCTTTCTCTTCCAATGGTTTGCGTACCTTCGGTGTTAGAAGTTGGACTTCTCGGTTTTTTGCAATCAAAGAAAGTAAGTACCAACCGATTGATAGAATCGGAGTCGAGACTAGAATAGTCATTCCAAACCACATGAAAAGATTGTCACTCGTAGAATCCCAATACCACCAACCCACCACTACCAAAGTGATGATCAGAAAGATTCTCGATGCTTCACTAGGGGTCTGCCACCCTCTGTGGTCAATCCTTGGTGCAAACAACCAGTCCAACCAACTCATGAACTACAATTCACTCATTTTGTTAATGAATAGATGTTTTTGGCAACCGGATGGTTAAACCACAACCACCGTTAGGGGCAACCCCTGCGATGATGAGCGCACTTGAGCGGACTGCTGTTTCAGTGACGAGTGATGGGCGAACTGAGCGGGGACCAATGACAAAATTGGTTTAGTGAATGCCCTTTAGCACAACTATGCAACCCATGATGGCACCTCTTACGCCACCACCAAAAGGGCTTGCATTGGCATCCAAATCATCACCCTGGAGCACTATATGGAGGATGCTTGGAATCGTTTTACTCCTCTATGTAATTTCGAATACAATGATTTTGGCATTATTCGGATTGATAGAAGGCGATGGCAGTCTTACTGTTGTTTCATTGATTTGCTCATTACCACTTATTCTGATTTTCATAAGCGCTCGCCGCCCAAAATTGACCCATGTAATCATGGCATCTCCCGTGGCAAACGGCACTACTCAGCACATGCTTCCAGACTCACGTATGCTTGTTACACCTGTGCCAACTTCATTTTCTCATCACTTGGTCAAAGATTCTCCACCTCTTGAAATGCCACCTACTTCGACACTTTGGATTGTATTTTCATTAACCGTAATCACCGCATTCTTGGGATTACTTCCCGCAATGTTGAGCGATGATCCTGTTTGGTTATTGCTTGCAGTATTGGTTGGAGTACCAGCTTGGTTGTTCGGTTTTTCATTACCGGTTCACGCTTGGTGGGCATTCTCAACCAGACATTTTCAATTGATGACAACAAAAATAGAAGGCGAAAAAATGCTTGTAGCGGGAATGCTTTCTACATTCCCTGCTATTGTAATCAACTCTTTACTATTCCCACTACTCCTCATTTTTATTGGAATTGAAACCCTTGGCCCTGGTTCAATTGGAGAATTCCTAATCCTAACAGTAAGCGCCCCTGTAGGTGAAGAATTGTGCAAGGCCGCATTCGTATTGAGCCTGTACAAACTTATTGATTCCCCAAAAAGAGGTTTCCAAATCGGTTTCTCTGTAGGCCTTGGTTTCGCATTACTGGAAAACCTGCAATACATCTTGGGTTCATTTAGCGGACTTGCTGTATCATACTCTCTCACGACAGTAGTGAGGGGAATTGGCTCAATACCAGGACACGCTTTGTGGACTGGCTTATCAGGCGTATCCATAGGATGGTACCTATGTACCAAAAGAGGAATCACACCTGATGATAATCCACACGAAGATAATGCGACGTGGGTTGTTTTCGATGGAGCCTCTGGCCAAATCGTAAACACCCAAAGAGAATTGAGTACTATAGGTAGAACTGTCAGAGGCTGGCTTTACAAACCATTTGACAGTGTTTGGAATTTACCAAGAAACCCCGCATTAGGAATCAGTCTAGCGATTATTGGGCACGCTGCATGGAATGGTAGCAGTTGGTTTGTGTCGTGGTTATTCATGGAACAGGATCTAGCTGTGCAAGTTATTGCAAGCCTTTCATGGATTGTAGTAATGATTGTAACTTTATGGATAATCGGAAGAGAAATCTTAGCCGCAGTCATGCATCTTCCGTCATGATTTCAAAGGTTTGAAAACCGTTTTTTTGAAACAAATATAGGCGCAAGGTATAGACGTAGATTCTCGTCCGACGAGAAGGGGAGAGACATGGTTGACATCATGGAACCTGGCCTAACTCAGGGTAACCTGCTGGTTACCATAGGCGTGGTTAGCGTCTTAATCCTAATTTCTGAAAAGTACAGAGTATTAGACAGAACCGGTGTTTACGCTGCTGCAGCATTAGGACTAACAGTAGGCGCTCTGGGCCACTGGACTTGGTTGATGATTCTACTAGGATTCTTGGGGACCGCACACAAGGCAACAAAATGGAGATTCGATGAGAAAACCGAAAAAGGGCTCTCAGAATCAAGTGACGGGCACCGAAGTTGGGGCAATGTTGTAGCAAATGGAGGCCTACCTGGATTGGTTGCCATAATCGCATTTTTGTTGGACGATCATGAAAATGGATTGTGGTTATTCTCAGCTGCAGTATCCGTTGCAGCAGCAGACACCTTCGCATCCGAAATTGGCTGCTTGGATGATAGGGTTCGGATGATTACAACTATGAAAAAGTGCGAACCTGGACTAAATGGTGGGTTTTCTCCAAATGGTCAAATCGCCGCATTAGTCGGCTCTAGCATCATTGCAATTCTTGCATTTGCTTCAGAACAAGACCTCAATCTTGCGGTAATTATTGCAGTTGTTGGGTGGCTCGGTTGTCAGGTTGATAGCCTACTAGGAGCAGTCTTAGAGAACCGTGGATTAATGACTAAAGGAAGCGTAAACGCCGCAGCAATAACCTTTGGAATAATTGTGATGTGGTGGTACTTAGGTTTCCCACATCTATGATGTGGGTTCTTCAACTCATAGCGCTTGGGGTGGATTATGCAGAGAAGGTGGATGGCTATTTTTGCCCTTCTTTGTATATGCATTCCCGCACTTACTCCTGTAATCACAAACGCATCGGGAGAAGACGAAATTTACGAACCAGGTTATGTTCGCTGGGAAGGTAATCAATATCACAGAATCTACCTCAGTGGTGCAGAAAGCGAGGTTAACTTGACTAGAGATTACCAAGGCTCAGCAATGGGTAATTCACTACTACAAGCAGGACAAAGTGTCTCGATTGGCCCACTATCAATGCCACCACTAGAAATGGGATTCAGTGGTTCTTTTGAGATTTCAACATTCATCGCAGCATACGTTCAGGCAGGCACTGGTTTCCCTCTTGCTCAATGCAGAACACAGTTCCCAGTCACTATAGAAGCACAAGTCCAGATTGGAAATTACAGTTACTTTGGCAGCGTGACAGAAAATGTATACAGGTCAGCAGGTGAGGCTCATAATTTGTCAACTCAAGTAGAAATTGCAAACATTAGTGCAATGCCGAATGATATTATCTCTTACTCTATGACTGCAACGACTTCTTGCCCATATAGTATAAACCTGGAATGGGGTGGTAGCGGAGAATATGCAGGTGGAATTGTAATCGTTGGAGATTTGTTCTCTCCTGTCGTAGAGGTAACCGTAGATGATGCTAAACTTGCTCATATTCAACTTGTAGCAACCCTACCTTGGGGATTCGACGATCTTGACAAAGATTTCACCGGATTGAATATTTTTGGACCCGTTGAACCCGATGAGGAGAGAGTTTTCGACGAGGATTTGAGGGTTGAAGCATTCACTGCTACCAGCGAAAAATACTCCAGAGATGATGACCTTGGAAGGCCTTCAACGGTTTGGACTGGAACAAATCCATTACCCGCCGGAGATAATGTACTCATTGTGTGCTTGAAGACAGTTGATACTGGGATTTACGGAACAGCGGGAAATAATTGCGACCATGAAGGGATTATTCGATTCAACGTGGAATCGGATGAAGAACCACTAGCAAGCGCATTCTTGTGGCTATCAATCTCAGGTTTTGTTGCTGTTATAGCGTACTTAATTTCACAACTTAGGCAAGGTCTTCTTTTGCCACCTCCTTTGATGGCAGCATTGATTGTTATGGCCATTTTGATGATACCGCTAGCCAGCACAATCCCAGACCTTGGAGGAGAATCAATAGTAGCAGATGATGCGCGTTCACCATCTTTCATACTGCACCAAAACGGCAACGGCTCCGTATCACTTGATGAATTGTTGGAAGGTAAATCTGCAGTTGTCATTGGAATTACTCTGCCAGCTTCCTCGAATGCGGTTGACCAAAGTAAACAGTTACAGAATGTTGCTGAAAGGCTTGGTGACGAAGTTAGTATTGTACAGGTAGTTACTGGAGAAAATGTTCGAATGGATGATTTAGACATAATTGCGGACATAACTAATGCTACTTGGCCAATACTCATCGACGATAGTGAGAGTCGATTTGCACAGAGGATGCCGCACGGAGTTTCAGATTCGATAGTAATCATCGATTCATCAGGACATGTCGCTTATTCTGCTCCAAGAACAGCTGGTTCTGAAGATATTATCGATGCGGTAGAAAACATCGGATATGGAGGCCAACAATCTACCTTCTCAACACTTAGTTTATTGTGGGGACCTGGTCTCGCAATGCTGCTTGTAGCCCTACCTCGTAAGAAGTATGAAGTTCCTGAAGAACCACTCATTCCAGGCTCACTTTGGGGCAGCGTTGCTCTTGCTGGGGGACTTGGTTTCTTGCTGGTAAACATTGGACCGCTGATTATGTCATTCTTCCCGGGTGATAACGATATGAGAACATGGCTGGACCTTGCATTGCTAACTTGGTTCTTCACTGCAGCAGTAAGGGCTTCAATGGTTGGAACACCTAAAGAAATAGAATTCGTTGCAAACAAACTGTATGGTTTCTACTCTGAGTCATTTAGAAATTGGAGAGAAGTAGAAGATGTCGAAAGGGATCTTCTAATCGGATTTTGGATGGGGTGGTTCATCTGGTTAGCATTCCCTGCTACACTGACACAAGGAGTCACAGCCACTACAATGACTGGTGGATTAGGATACGCATTAGGACCACTACTTCTGATTCTACACGTTCTGACCGCAGGTGTTCTGACCCTCATAATCAGGTTCATCGCATCGTGGGGGGGACCTATCTCAAGAGCGTTCGGTTCATTCGGATCTCAGCCATTTTCGCAAGCATTAGGCTGGGCATTGATTCCAATCTCACTTTGGTGCCTTGTAAATGGTGTGTTTTACGCAAGTGATATCGGAGTTCTGAGTGTTTTCAATGGTTAGAAAGATTAGCAGGGAACACGTTCCTTTTCCAATGCCGGATAGACCTCATGCGCTATCTCAAGAATGGAGGAATCTCACCTTCATGCACTGGGAGGTTGAGCCAAGCCATCTAGAACCACACATCCCAGATGGTCTTGAAATCGACCTGTTTGAAGGTAAGGCATACGTTGGCACTATTCCATTTCAAATGAGGAATGTCAGACCAAGATTTCTACCCGCAGTTCCTGGAATTTCGACATTTCCTGAATTCAATATTCGCACTTACGTGAAGAAAAATGGCATACCCGGAGTTTTATTTCTCACCCTAGACGCACAAAGTAAGATTACATGCTGGCATGCTCCAAGGGCATACGGATTGCCTTACAGGTATGCGAAGTGTAAATTGAAAACAAATGATAATTCATTCCAATGGTAC
>WTIV01000115.1 GCA_011525095.1 Methanobacteriota archaeon | reverse complement strand
GAACGGCGCACCTATCGAGCCTAAATCAATAACAAGAGAGACGTCGGTGAATTCGTGGTCTCCTGGTGTGACTGTTTCCTTCATCGCAGTTCTAGTCTTGATAGGTGCATCCATCGTTCTGCTAAGGCTAGTTGGTCAAAATGACAAATTTAGATTGGCTGCAGTATATTCTGGCGTGCTCGGCCTTGGATTCGCATTCCACCTGATGGACTTGATTTCCAGCGATTGGGGAGGCCCTGTTATTCTTTTCCTAGCAGCTCTCTGGGTTTGGATTATGACATGGAAGTCCACTGTAGAATTCCAGTTAATTCATGAAGATTACCAGCGTGCGAGAAAGGGAATCAGTACATTGTACAGCGACCACTTCGATGTACTCTCGAACGCTAAGCGCCAGTTGACAATTATTCTAGCAATGCCTATTCTTGGTATGATAGGAGTTATACTAGGTGTACCTCCTCAAATGAGTCCAGACTCAGCCAATATGTTCAGTCTCGTATCATATCTGGTAATCGTGATGTTCGGTGTGACATTCCTGATTTGGAACGCTAACAGAATGTATGGTTCACTATACGGAAGGCTAACAGAAGTCGAGGTTCAGGCAAGCCGCATTGAGAGAGACCTAGGTGACCCTGCTAGATTACTAACAGAGTTAGCAAGCGATGGTTTGGATATCAGTTCAATTATCTCACAGCCGAGATCTTCTGCTGCCGCTGCCATTGGGAATGCTCCAGAGTCAGATGTCATCGATTGGGACCAAGATGTTGGCGTACTGATGGAGGATGAATCGGAAGCAGAGGCTCCATCAGGTGAAGAGACCACGTCTGAAATTAACCCAGAAAGTGATCTAGAACTCGAATCAGAAGTTCCAGAAAGTTCTGAGTCGGCCCAAGAAGCTGAACCATCCAGTTTCGACGTGGGGGATTTATTCGAAGACGAAGAAGGAGGTGAGCAATGATGTCAGAAGAAGATTATGAAGTCGGAGCTAATGACCTTGAAGATGCTCGCAGAGTAATTAGAGACTCGCAAACAAGTGCGGACAGACTAATTCGTGCATCTAGAGAATTAGAGCACATCGTGTACGGCGTATCCAGCGATGAATCTTCTCTTGCTTCTACAGAATATGACATTAATGAGGCTAGAACCAGTCTTGAGCAGCATCAACTACGCCGAGCAGGCAGGTCTGTCAAAAGAGCGGAAAAAGCGCTAGCTTCACTTGAAGACGACGTTGTAGAATTGCGGAGAAACATCGCAATGCTGAATCGGTTATTGAATGAGAAAACACTTACAGAAGCAGAATTGGAGACAATTCTTCGTCGCTTGCGAAATGCAACAGGTGCTGCAGAACTAGGTGAAGTTGGATATGCTGCAGAAGAAGTCGAACAACTGATCGGGGACTTGGTTGTAGATTCTGCAGTAGCACTCAATCCCTTCCTGTTCAGAAATTTCTGGATGGGTGTGGATACAAGGTGGCCCGCTGGTGGCGAAACGGGCGTAATGATAGTCAGAATCTGCAACGATGGTTCTAGGCCAATTCCTGAAATGAGGTTGGCCCCTCCTGTACCAGAAGATTGGCAATGTGTCCCCGAATCCATTGATTTGCCAATAATGAGGCCAGGCGATGTAATCCTTGTTAGATTCGAAGTAAAGCCGGGACTGAGGTTCGGTTTGGATGAAATTCCTCTGTCTCGCAAGATAGCAATTCAGACAGGGTATGAAGTACAAGCAGGTCAAGTTAGAGTAACAATGCGAATACAAAACCGCAGTATGGAAACGATTCGCGACCTATTGTTGCAGCCATGGATGCCTCCTGGTTACAAATCAAATAATCTTCCTCTCGTGGAGAAACTCTCTCCCGATGAAATTGGAGTGGTAAGTATGCCACTCGTCATAGACATGGGCGACGGAGGTGAAACCGCCGCCTGATCATTTTCCACCCTGCGGCGGTTGAGCCGACTAGGGAGGATGTAGAGATACAAAAAAGAAAAAAGAGGTGAAAACCAATGCAGAAGAAAAATATGAACGAAGAAAACAACGATTGGGGTTCAATCGGTATAGGTGCAATGATTGTATTCATTGCGCTTATTCTGGTTGCCGCAGTCGCTAGCGCAGTAATCATCCAAACGGGTGAAAAGTTGCAACAGAACGCACAGCAGTCGGGAAGCGACACACAGCAGGAAATTTCGGGTAAAATCTCGATTATCACTGTCTGGGTAGGCGCACAAACAGCTGCAGCAGAAGAGATCACTATGGTCTTTGAACTAGCACCTGGTTCCGAACCAATCGCAGATGATGCAGTCCATTGGGCTGTAATCTGTGACGATGGTGCTGGTACGCCTGCTGTTGTAGACGGAGACCTAAGTACGGCGACCAACCTAGATACTAGTGCAATACTAAACGACGTCTTCCTACCAGGTGAGACGTACATGATTGACCTAGTAGTCGGTGGCGCTGCAGGTGCAACTTGCGCTCCAGCACTAAACGAAGAGCACTCAATGGTAATCTCCGCTAACGGCGGCGGCTCAACTTACGAGACTCTATACTACCAGAGCACAACACAAGGAGACCAAGTTGTTTGAGGTGATTATGATGAAGAGAAATAATGAAATTAAGAATGATGAAATCGGTTCGATTGGTATCGGTGCAATGATTGTATTCATTGCTCTAATTCTAGTGGCAGCGGTCGCTAGTGCAGTTATCATCCAAACCGGTGAAAAACTACAGCAAAACGCACAACAGACTGGTTCTGATACACAACAAGAAATCTCTGGTAAGATTTCAGTTAACTCGATTTTCGTCTATGACGATGCAGCATCTTACTTGCTATACTTCGAGACAGCACCAGGTTCTGAAATCCTAGATGAGCAAACTACTGATTTCCAGATGACTTGTGAAACAGCAGCTGGAGCTTACCAATATGTTTCAGGTACTTTCACTGCAGCAACAGATGTCGATGACGTCGGAGGAGCTGCAGTTGGTGTTAACGATCTACAACCAGGAATCACCTACGCTCTAATCATGAACGCAGCACCTGGTGACGACTGCTCCGCAACATCTGTTGGTGTTAACGGTGAAGTCACACTATGGATACACGTCGAAGGTGGCGGCTCAACTTACGAGACCCTATACATCTCTGACACAACCAGAGGATCACTAGTTATCTGATTCGAACTGAACCCCAAACAGTTGCCCTTAGGCAATGGGGTTCAATGAGAATTAGGAGGTACTGAAATGGCATGGCCATTCGGTAGCAGTGAAAAGTCTGGGGACGCCCAAGGCGACCTCACGGAAGAGCGCTTGCGCGTTATGTCAAACATAGCGATTGAGCAAGTACCAATGCCCGAGCAGGGCGAGCTCACCGAAGAGGATGCTTGGACGATTTCTCCCGGGCCAACCAGAGCACGACTCAACAGTAGCGGATCTATTCCGACTGCAGCCTCTGCTGCACCGGCGCAGGTCCAAGCAAATGTCGACACATCAAGTCTAGAAAGGCTAATTTCTAGCCGAATCGATTTGGTTGAAGACATTCTGAGCAGGGTTGAAAACAGACTTGAAGACGGTGTAGTAGCACATGCTACGGGCGCCGTTGACATGGACGCAGCAGGTGCTGGCGATGTCGAACTAGGCGAGGGTGACACAATTGTCACTGCGTCGGGTGAGGTAATCACAGCAGCTGGAACAGAACGTCTCAAGTCCGAAGACTCAGCACCGCTGTTGGAGTTGTACGAAGCTCAAGCGTTAGCATCTAATCCATTCCTAGTCGCTCCGGCGCACCTAGGGGAGGGAACAGATGGATCAGTCGGTGCGCCGACTGTAGCAGCATTACTCCTCGACAATCTGTCGGGCATGGCGGCGGTCTCCTTCACTCAGAAGGCGATGAGTTCTGGTATGCTTACAGCAGATGAAGGAAGACTCGTTTTGGCAATTGTCCAAATGGCCGCTCCAGGTTCAACCGAGAGTGCGCTTGAAGACCATCTGCCACACAGAGAATTGCTGACATTCTCCGCTCTAATCTCCAACTGGAGAAGAGCGAGAGCACTCAGAGGTGGAGAGTGAAATGGGTAGTGTAGCAGTTGGAGCGATGGTGGTAGGAACATCATTGCTGGTAGTTTTCGCATTAGCGATGGCTACTCTTGAATCGCAGGTGGATGATTCCATCTCGCAAATCGAGGCAGCTGCTGAACCCGTTGCACAATTTACCATTGAGGTTGCCACAAACGTTGAGGGAGCAGTAGTGTCATACACGATTAATAACGGTGGAGTGAATTATTCCGCCGGGCAAGTCGAAGTGAATGGCAGTGCAGGCTCTTTCCTCGCAGACCTTGTGATCTCCGGAGGTACAGTTACAGGATTAAACATCCTTAACCACGGTTCGTCGTATCTCTACACCTCCACGTACTATCTGGAGGTCACGGGGTCTAACACTGGGAGCAATCTAAACATCACAGCAACACTAGGCAACCTAGTCTACACTAACATCACCAATGATGGAAGTACAGATGTAGACACAGACTTTGCTTGGTTGTTTAGTGATGGAGGGGCTCCAATGAATCTCTCAGATGGACATGAAGGGTATCAACCATCCATCATCTTCCCAGGAGAGACTCACGAATTCTACTACTACAGCGGCGGTCAAACCACAGTTACCCGCTTGGCTGTAACAATCGATGGTCAAACAAAGGCTGCTAGAGTCCTGTGAGGTGATTGAATGGCAGATGGTGGTGCAAGTACAATGATACTACTCGTAACATCTTTGCTAATCAGCGGAGCGGCATCAGTCGTTCTCCTTGAGTCATGGGGACAAGTTGCAGAAGCCAGTGGGACCAACGCCAAAGAAAAGGTCGCTGACGCAGAAACCGATGTTTCATTCAGTGGCGATAGAGGCGATGTATTACTTGACACATCAGGTGCGAATCAGGAAATTACTCTATACTTCCAAAATACAGGAGTTAGGGTTCTAGACAAGGATTCCTTCACAATATTCGTGGATGGAGTATCATCCAGCGTAGTCGGCTCTGCTACCCTCTACCCATCAAACGGGGTTTGGGCAACTGACTACGTGATGGAAGTCACAGTTACTGATGCGAGTTTCAGTTACTCAGACAATGATCTAGCGACTGTTACAATTATCGCTCAATCAACAGTCACAGATGGAGTAAAGGGCACCGATTCAGAAACAGCCGAGGTGAGGCTGAGTGTTTGATGAAGCTCCTAAGCCCGTCGAAGACGGCTACGAGTTCACACTTGAGCAAGACAGTCTTGCTAACGCTATGGGAGCCAGACTACCAAACCGAAGTCTCTGGATGATTCAGGGCGAGGTTGGTAGCGGCAAATCTCTAGTAAGCCAGAGATTGATTTTCGGATTGTTGGAAAATGGCTCCAAGGTCCTTGTAATTACTACTGAACTTACTACTCGTGGATGGATTGAGCAAATGGAATCCATTGGATATCCAGTAACAGATTACATCGCTAGCGGTATGCTGATGGTATTCTCAAGGTTTGGTGTAATCGCAGAAGCAAAGGAAGGAGTAGACTTGTTCGATGTGCTAGAATCGGACGCAGTCGAAAAGGCCGATGTTGTGGTCGTTGACTCAGCATCTGCACTAATTCCAGAGGGCATGGATGCCTCACAACATCTAGCAACACTACAGAAGCTGCGAAAGATTTGCAGCGAATCACGTTCACTATTACTCACAGTAGACCCTGAAGAGATGGATGGGAAATTACTGCACAAATTACGCTCATCATGCGAGGTACTTCTCGATATGAATGCAGGTTTCGTTGGTGGAGAAATCAAGCGAACAATAGTAGTTACAAGATTCCTGAGAGCAGCAGGGCCTGTTCAAGCAAGCGTTGGATGGCGTGTTGAGCCATACATGGGCTTCATCGTAGATATCACGGCGGTGAGCTGATGGAAGACGAAGAACTACGATTCCAGCGAGGAGATCTCGACTCTGTGATGGCTGCCCATCCACACGTAGCACAATGGGTCAAGGATTTCGAAGCCCAATATGGCAGCAGACCGTATTACTACGGTCCACTGGATAGAGATGCTCGTAAAGTCGAGCCGATGAACTTGATTTACGTGACTAAAGAACCGATTTTCGTTCACATGTACCGTCCAAAAGACGATGATGGTTCAGAAGGCCAAACCCTGTGGTTCGGTCTTGAACCACAATTGACTGATGAGGAAGAGAATATTCGTAGAAACCTCATCGAAACCTTACTCCAAGAGGCTCCTAGCGCTCCTACATTCACAACGGATGATGAATTCGAAAACATCCTCTCTGGAATGATTGATAGATACACAATGCTCGATACTGAAGCTCGTGGTGCTGTTAGAAGACAAGGAAGAATGTGGGAAGTTCTAGGAATGGATGACAAGAGAATTATTGTCACCAAGGAACAGAGAGACAGGCTACGCTATACCATCATTCGCGATTTGATTCGAAATGGTCCACTAGAGCCTCTTCTTTCTGACGAAATGCTGGAAGATATACACTCGGTTGGTCTAAAGCACGTTCACATGGATCACAAGGTATTCGGAATGGTAACCTCAAACATCAGATTCCGTGAAAGAGACTTGCTTGCGAGGTACTTGAGGGCTATGTCTGAGCGCATAGGCCGCCCAGTTTCCGACAACAAACCGATTATTGATGGAGCATTGCTTGACGGTTCTCGTATCAACATCATTTTCTCAGATGACGTATCTATGCTAGGACCGTCATTTACAATCAGAAAGTTCGCAGAAGAGACAATTTCTGTTGTTCAATTAATCAAGTGGGGCACAATGAGTGCTCAACAAGCAGCATACATTTGGATCTGTTTGGAGTATGGAATGTCTGTACTGGTGAGTGGAGAAACAGCGTCCGGTAAGACCACAACGCTGAATGCAATTCTTCCATTCATTGACCACAATGTCAAGATTTATTCTGCTGAAGATACGCCTGAAGTTAAGGTAAGGCACAAGATTTGGCAGAGGCTTG
>WTIV01000254.1 GCA_011525095.1 Methanobacteriota archaeon | reverse complement strand
GTTCGATATTCCTTTCCAGACATTTCTATTCCTCCTAGTTCTCCTCAACCGCTGCTGCGATTTCTTCATTCATTTTGTCAACAAGTCCGTCGATTTCGTCCTTGTAGGTTGATTCGAAACGACCACGCATCAAATCAGTCCTTGCTGGGACGTTTACAACATCTTGGAGTTCTGCTCCAGCAGCCATTGCATTCTTTGCAGACTCCTGGAATGTCAAGATAGCCTTAGCCATCTTGTAGTGTAGGTCAACTGAACAGAAAGCATCGACTTCGTGGAATCCGTTCTGTTGTAGGAAGTACTCACGAATCATACGTGCGACTTCAAGAGTTAATTGTTGGTCAACCGGTAGTGCATCGGAACCGACCAATTGTACAATCTCTTGCAACTCAGCTTCGACCTGAAGTAGACCGCTGATAGCTGTTCTGATTTCTGGGTAGTCCTGTGCGATGTTGTCACGGAACCACTGGTCAAGAGATGGTGGGTACAGGCTGTAGGAACCTAGCCAGTTGATAGCAGGGAAGTGCCTCTGACGAGCCAAACCTGCGTCCAATCCCCAGAATACCTTAACGATACGAAGAGTACCTTGAGATACAGGCTCTGAGATGTCACCACCAGGCGGTGATACCGCTCCGATAACGGTGACTGAACCATCATCACCGTTTAGCGTCTGGACACGTCCAGCACGCTCGTAGAATTCTGCGATTCTGCTTGATAGGTAAGCAGGATATCCTTCTTCACCAGGCATTTCTTCCAGACGGGATGAAATTTCACGCATTGCTTCAGCCCAGCGGCTTGTTGAATCCGCCATCAAAGCAACGTCATATCCCATGTCACGGAAGTATTCCGCAATGGTAATTCCTGTGTATACCGAAGCCTCACGAGCAGCTACAGGCATGTTTGATGTGTTTGCAATCATGACGGTTCTGTTCATCAGTGGCTTTCCGGTGTTTGGATCGATTAAGTGAGGGAACTCATCCAGAACTTCTGTCATTTCGTTTCCACGCTCACCACATCCGATGTAAACAACAATCTGTGCGTCGGAGTACTTCGCTAGTGATTGCTGAGTAACCGTCTTTCCTGAACCGAATGGTCCTGGAATACCTGCTGCACCACCCTTTGCTAGAGGGAAGAGGAAGTCAAGGATGCGCATACCGGTAATCAGTGGTGTATCTGGTGCGTACTTCTGCTGGTAAGGACGTGGAGTTCTTACCGGCCACTTCTGCATCATCTGCATTGTTGTACCATCTTCGAGAGTACAAACGTCTTCTGTTACGTTGTAGTCACCAGAAGAGATTGCCTTTACGACTCCACCTTTGCCTGGTGGAACCATAATCTTGTGGACGATTGTCTCGGTTTCTTGTACAGTACCGATTACTTGTCCACTAACAACTTCATCGCCCTTGGAAACAGTGGCTTCGAATTTCCACTTCTTTTCCATGTCGAATCCGTCTGCATCAACACCTCTTGTGATGAATACACCCATGACTTCTTCCAATGTTGCCAGCGGTCGCTGGATACCATCGTAAATCTGGGTTAACAGTCCTGGTCCTAGTGCGACAGATAGTGTCTCACGTGTGTTCAATACAGGTTCGCCTGGGCGAATACCGCTTGTATCTTCGTACACCTGAATAACTGCTTTATCGCCGTGTAATTCGATGACCTCACCCATGAGACCTTCGTGTCCTACACGAACCACATCATACATTCCCGCTTCCATTCCAGTCGCTGTTACAACCGGTCCTGAAATTCGGTAAATTACTCCTTCATTGCTCATTTCCTCTTCCTCCTTGGATTTGGTTGGAATCACTTCCACAAATCAACTCCTATTGCCTTGCGAATTGTTTCGCGAAGGGTTGTGTCCTCCTCTGTACCAATTCCTAGTACTGTCGGAGTTACACTTTCCGAGAGTCTGTCACGTAGACGCTCTGGGAGGGCTGACAGAACTGCGGAGTCGACGACCACAATTCCCACGCCCTTTGTTGTAAGTAAATCCCTGAAGACTTTGGAAGTCTCTTCCTCGCCTTCAGGGTTGTATAGTGTGCTAATGCCTGCTAATTGGAACCCAAGTGTGAACTCGGGGCTGCCTACGACTGCGATTTCCATTCATATCACCTCAAAGAACGTGAGCCTCCAACACTTCGGTTGACAAACCAGCCATTCGGCCTCTGACAATGAAACGTAGATCCTCGATTTCTTGGACCTTAGCAGACACATAGTGTATTACTGGCAAGGCAGAAATCGGATGGAGGTAGCTCATACGCTGCATCTGGGCGTGTTCTAGTTCACGCAACCAGGTGATTACGGGGTCCAATGTTCTCTTCTCATCTGATTCAGTGAGTACTGATTGGAAACCGTTCAAGTCGAAAGTATTCGACAGGCGTAACACATCGAGGAGACCTTCTCTGCTTGCACAAGCTTGAGATTCGTTCCTCTTTGCTATTAGGCGGCCACCGGAGATGAGCGCCTGAGAAATTTCCTCGCTGGACAAGCCGAAAGCATGTCCTTCGAGTATGTTGATAATGTTGCGGTGGTCAATTTCAGCACGTAGGTGATTCCTCAGGATAGTGATATCCGGAGAACTTGCCTTTAATTGTGCTAATGAATTCTTGAAGTAGTGTCGATCCAATGCATCTTCGTATGCTTGTAATCCTTCATCTTCACCAATTGCCATCAAGTCCTTGCCAAATGAGAGTCTTCTCATCTGTTCTACCGCATCACGAATAGTGCTTGACTCTTCGATCATCTTCAGCCACGGGATGTTGATTTCACTCTCTTCAGGCAGAATCGAGTGTGAGACTTTCTTGACATCCACATCGTTGTCAACAGCACGTAGTACAACCTTTGCATTTTGGTATTGGAATCTGCCAGTGTATATCTCTACGATACTTCTGACCTTTCCATTGCAAAGATTCAGTATCTTTGCCAATTCCACTTGCAGGTTGTGTGTTAATGCTGCCTCAACAAGGTCGCTTCCTGTGAAGTGACCAGCGTAGAGGTCCATCTCATTCCTGTAGCCGTTGTCTGCGACAGCGACTGTTAGTTGGTCTGGTGATTGTTGGATTAACTGACGTAGCCTTGTCCTATCCATTAGGTTCGCCTTGCGTGACTTAGCACGGGCGGCTACGTAAGCAGTGTTATTTCCGAAGATTGGCATATTATCGACTCCTCAATTCATCCAAATAGGGTCTCATTGACCGCTGCTCTCTGTTGAGTCCACGCTTCTTCCAACAGTGTGTCGAAACGTAGGTCGAAAGAGAGTCTTCCGTCTTCTGATTCTAGCATGAAGCCACCCAATCCATCTACATCATCGCCCATCTTGTAGTCCTTAGCGGCGTCCTCAAGGGCGGATCTGTCGATTGTTGTTGGGCGCATTATCATCTTGCCTTCGCTCAAACCACCCGCTTTCTTTACAAGACTCTTCAAGAGACTTGCACGTCCAGCAAGGCTGGCATCGCCAAGTTGCGCTCTTGCAGATGCTAGAGTTGCCTCTAACTCTGCTCGGCGAGCAACCAGAATTTCCTTCTGATTTGCCTGGCGGGCTGAAGCGACCATTTCTTTTGCGATCTGGTCTGCTTCTTTGTTCGCTTTGGAAGATGCATCTCCTTCAATGGAACTAGCGCGTTCCTTTGCTTCATTTAGAATCGCTTCCGCTTCAGCCTTAGCTGCCTTGATGGTAGCCTTAGCTTCCGCATCAGCCGAAGCTGAAATGTCATTTGCGAGTTGTTCTAACGTCATTCTTTCACCTCATGGCCTGAAATCCAAGATTACTCTTGGAAACAGACTTTTCTGCTCATAGGAACAGTGGTAGAGCACCTAGAATAACGATAGATTCTGGCAGAGCTGTGAAAATTAGAGCAGGTCCGAACTTGGAACCGTCTTCTGCTAGCATACCAACAGCAGCGCTTCCAATGCATGCCTGTGAGTAGCCAGCACCAATACCAGCTAGTCCCAGTGCCATACCTGCACCCATGTACTTACCCCAGTCATCGTAGTTTCCATCAGCATCGACGTTTGCAGCAAGGACACCTTGCACAAGCATAGTGATGCTCATTAGAACCAACAATACTCTTAGGCTCAATTTCATACTCATTTTCTTCATATTTTTACCTCCTTATTTGTCCAGTTGGACTATGATGTGTGACCCTCCACGTGGAGAGGACGGCCTCCTAGTGGTGAGAATTCCTCACCGGAACCGTCGTAGAACTTACCCATCCACTCAACGAAGTGTAGACGGATAGCGTGAATGCTTGGGGATAGTAGGCCAAGTGCTAGTGCGAAGACTTGGACTCCAATCCAGATGAAAAAGAATAGTACTGCGGATAGATAATCGGCACTGGAAATTGCGTCTGCCATGCTGTGGAAGCCCATTTCATTGCCGATCTCTGCGATCTTCACACCAGCAACACCCACAGCCATTATGCGCAGGTACGATAGGGTGTTAGCAAGCAAACCGAATGTCTCGATAGGACCCATGATTGCACCACCAAGCCAACCGAACTTCTCGTAAACAGCAAGGCCGTAAATTAGGCAGACGACACCGACCATTACCATTCCAGACCAAACTGAGAACTCGAATGTTCCGTAGTCGCCATCGGTAAGGAATCTTAGAACGTGTGCAGAACCACCGATGAGGATTAGAATCCAGGAACCTTTTTCGAAGAATGCTGCTACTGGCCCGTGTGCCTTGAACACGTTGTAGAATCCGATAATGAATCCGAACAATAGGTGTGCACATCCTAGGTAGATGGATAGTAGAATGTAATCTGTTAGAGCGCCGCTCGCTCTGTGGAATGGCAGATAGGTATGAGAAAGTCCGAACCACTCTACGAATACTGTATCTGCAAGTATGTACTTGGTATTCTCATACATTGGTTCGTACAGCCAAACGAAAGCATCCCACTTCTCAATGACGAAACCGAATGCTTCTGCGGTCAATACACCGACAATGAAGGTTGCAATTCCCATGTTCATTAAGATGCGTGAAGCCACCTTTCCGAATGGGTCGTGACCAATCTTTGATTTGAGCAACAGTGCGAGTAGCATAATCACTAGACCGTATCCTGCATCACCCAAAATCAATCCATAGAAGATTGGGAAGGTGAATGCGAGCATACTTGTTGGGTCAACAGAGCCATATTTTGGCCTGCCAACTAGGCTGGTTAGCATTGTTGCGTGCTTTGTTGCAGCGATTGTATCATACTCTACAGGAGGATAATCTGTGTCATGGTGGTGGTCATCATCATGACCATGTCCGTGGTCTTCTTTGAATTCTTCAACAGTTAGGTGAGAGGAAACCTTGGATAGAATGCTTCTGACCTCATCAGCGTCGCTGGATGGCACCCACGCCTCCATTGCGAATGCATGAGCGCTTGTTGCACAGAGAGTATGGCCTGTAAGAATGTCAGATTCTCTCTCGAGGTGCTCTTGAACAGCAAGTAACATTCTCCCATTTTGGTTATTCCAGGCTGACATCTTTGACTCACAGGTTTGGATTGTAGATTCATACTCTGCAATTTCCTTCTGCGCGTCTTTCAACAAGTCTGCTGGCTTGCCTTCCCCGCTTGGAATTTGAATTGATTTTGCGCCGAGTTCTTGCATAGCCATCTGAACTTCAGCAGCGTCTTTACCTTTGCATGCGACTGCGATGATGTTAGAAGAGGAGTGGAGTTCTACTCTTGTTCTTAATTCACCAAACACTTGGTTTGCTTTTCCAGCCTTGCTGGTCTCACCAAGGTAGACATCGATGGCGGAAATCTCTGTCATTAGTTCTAGAGGAATCCCCAGTGGGGCGATCTTGGTTAGAATCTCTACTCTTTCCTGTAACTTGGAAATTTCAGCAGTTGCGTCTGCCTTCTTTGCGATTGTCTCCGTTATAGAATCAATCTTTTCGGAGAAAGACTCGAGGGATTGAGCGACTTCCTTAGCAGAAATAGGACCCTGCTTATTTGTGGAATTCAAGGTTGAGATTGCAGACCTTACCTTAGCAAGCATGGCTGAAACTTCATCAGCATCTGGATGTGGCCTGCCTACTGTGATGCCATCTACATCACCAGAGTATGGCTTGATGTGTACGTTACCCAAATTAGCACACAATCGCAATACTTCATCGAGATTGTTGCTAGGACCCGCCATTGTTAAGCGAGACATTTCGACCGTACTAAACACCTAATACACCTCAGTTGGACATCAATGAATCGATGATGAGTTTGACTGCTGCATCTCTACGGTCGCCTGCGGAGGATTGAATCCCCTCTACAGCCTTTGCACCCTCAGCCTGTACGCCCTCAGCTTCCTTCCCTGCTTTGGTTCTTGCAGAGTCAAGGGTTGCTACTGTCGAACTGACTGCTCCATCCTGAGCACCTTGGATGATTTCAGAGGCTTCTTTGCGTGCATCAGCTAGAATCTTTGCTGCTTCATCCTTTGAACCAGCGATTTTTGCTAGTGCAGATTCTTCTGCATTTTTGATGCTTTGAAGTACGCTTTCCATACCCATGACAACACCTTTGGTTGTCTTGCCGACATAGAACCGGTTGATAACCAATGTGGTCGAAACTTCAAACAATTTTTTTCACAAAATGACTGATTCTCACCAAACCGTCAAAGCCCAAATCCATGCCCACTAACCATGACAGACCGTTCTGCCACCGGCGGCTTCGACCCCTCAGGAATCGATGAAGAGGCATGGACGGAACTTGAAAGGCAACTGGAAGCAACAATCCCCGTGTACGACAGAGTCAACAAAATCATGACTCTTGGATTTGACAAAGGAATGAGAAAACACGTCCGTAGTCACGCCAAACCTGGAATGAAAGTTCTCGAAGTTGGATGCGGCCCTGGTTCATTCGCCGTCGATATTGTTGGAATGGATTTGACCTGCTTGGACCCGAGTGCTGAGATGCTCAAAGTCTGCAAAAAGAGAGTAGACAAGGTCCGCAACGAGCGTGGCGAATCACAAGCCAGTTATGTTGAGGCTATTGCAGAAGAAATACCACTTCCAGACAACACTTTTGACAGAGTTTTTTGCTTGTTCTCGTTTAGAGATTTCAAAGACAAAAAGAAGGGCTTAGAAGAGATCTTCAGAGTTCTGAAACCTGGCGGCCAGTTAGTAATCTGTGATGCAGGAAAGGCCAACTGGCTACATGGCCTGTTTGGAAGATTGTACATGGC
>WTIV01000207.1:5997-7193 GCA_011525095.1 Methanobacteriota archaeon | reverse complement strand
GCGGTGTATCTGATACAAACATTTGACCATTGCCTTGTTGACATCATCTCGAGATTAGGATGACTTTCGACCCTCGTTTCCAAGTAATCTGCCAAAGCAATGTAATTTTCAACCAGTCTTGCCCACCCTGCATCGCCTTTTTCTCTCCAGGAGAGGAATAATTTCAGAGCGTCGTTTCTTCTTCCACATTGAAGGCTGATTCTGCCTAAATCAACATCCTCTGCATCGCCCAAGAAGAGGTAGTGTGCGACGTTCCCGTGGGAGCAAATTTTCCTCAATATCTCTGGTTTTTTGATCAAAAACGCTGAACAGACAAGAGGTAAACCCATCATTTTGTGCGCATCCCAACACACTGAATCCGCAAGCTCTACTCCGTCCATGAGGACTCGTAATTTGTTACTAAAAAGGCAGGAACCGCCCCATGCAGCGTCTACATGAAGCCATAGATTCTGATTAGCGCATACCTCCGCTATTTCTCTTAGTGGGTCAAATGCGCCTCGAACGGTTGTTCCTGATGTGGCTATGACACAAAATGGAGTTTGTCCATTGACTTTACACCTCTTAATCTCTTCCTCTAGCTTATCCACACGCATTCTTCCATCGGAGTCACAGGGAACTTTGATCACATTATCAAATCCAATCCCAAGTACGTTTGCTGCCATCAAAACAGAATAGTGTGATTCTTCAGACACGAAGCTAACCAAATTTCCACTGTCAAAACCGCGTTGTTGCCCTAGAGGATCTTTGACGTATCTAGCACACATCATACCAATCATGTTACCATTTGAGCCCCCAGTTGTTAGAGTCCCGTTACCATCGGAAAATCCTACCATTTCACACATCCGTTTGATCAAGGCTTGTTCTATCAATGTCGCCATTGGTGACAATTCGTATGTGTACATTGAATTGTTTGCTAGAGTAGCTATAACCTCGCCTGCAAATGCAGCGATGTTCATTCCTCCCCATAGAGGATTCATGAAACCTGGTTGATTCGTCTTTACACTGTGCTTCAGAAAGTTATCAATATCAGATAATGCATTCTCAAGCCCAAGTCCCTCTAGGGGTAAGGAGAGGTCTGATGTTCTTCTCAAACTTGACTGTGGAATAAAATCAGTTACATTGCCCTCGCCCTCAAGGTAAGAGCGTATCCTGCCAATAACTTCTTCAAGAAATGCGTCGGACTCTGAATCGATGGT
>WTIV01000207.1:0-5897 GCA_011525095.1 Methanobacteriota archaeon | reverse complement strand
CTGAATTTTCAAAATACGCAGTCTGCTGATTTTTGATTTTCAAACAAGACCGATTTTCCAAACTCCTTGACAAAACTAATGCAATCTGCATTTTTCTTTAGTAATATTGAATAGCAAGGACTCTGACAGATAGCCATGTTAGGCCGAGATGGCTCTGCGTGGCTCGAACGTTTGCACATGCAACTTGCAAGGAATTTGAAATCTGCAAATTGGTCCCAGGCAGAAATCGCAGACATATTGGGCTCTACACAGTCTACAATTTCAAGAATGGCACACAGAAATTTACCGGAATTAGCTGGAACCTCAGACGAATCAACTATCGATGGGTGGGCTCATGAAATTTCAATGGCACTTCGCCAGTTGGGACCGAATGCTAAACCCAGTCGTACTCGTTTTGTGATGGAAGTGGCATTCGCACCAGGCCAAGTTCTCCGCTTTGACAAATCTTTGACTGGAACAGACTTAGATTCTGATCAAGAGCAAACCTCTCTACTCAAGAGACTAGAATGGGCTGTTTCTAGAATCGACGTAAATCGGCTGAAAGAGGTAATGCCAGCAGTCGGAATGAACATTGCATGCTGCCTAGAGAACTCTCGGTCAAAAGCCGAAGTAGCCGCATTCCCTGGCAAAATCACGGTTGTTGAGGGTAAAATTAGACACCACGAAACTCCAAGATTCGGAGTCTCAAATCATTTGGCGAATATGTTGATTGACGCAAGGGTCCATGATAACAAAAAAACCGCTATTCTAAACATTCACCCAGGAAGTGATAACGAAAAAGTAGAGGCCATATGTGAGGATTTAGACTTGAATCTTACTTTTGCTCCAAAGGGAGAATTGGTACCTCACCAAGGAATAGATGTGATTCTGGATGAAGGAGCGTTTGGATGGGAACCAGCTCTGTATATACTCGCACACAACCCGCTTGAATTGGTTGACAGGATGCACAGAATTGTCTCGATGCTTTGAGGTGATAATATGGAAAAAAGAGTTACAACAATCAGCTTATTTATGACGATAATGATGCTTTCTGGTTGCCTTAGTGAAACCATTGAAAGCACGATAGATGATGGAGGAGTTATTGCTCCTGAGGAATATAGTTGGGAAGACGATGGGGAGTTAGTCATCGTGACTTATGACGTAACCGGTTTGACCGATGAATTGATTTCTGAATTTGAAAATATTTCAGGATATGAAGTTGAGTTGATGAAGTTAGATGATGCTGGTTCAGTATTGAGTCATTTACTTCAATACAAAGGTAACCAAGTCGCAGATTTAGCAATAGGTTTGGACAACACGTATCTTCAGACTGCAATTAACAATGATGTATTGTGGCAACATTTCGCTGAAGTTTCAAACATATCTGACAAGGCACTCAGTGCATACGACGGCCCGCTTGCAGTCCCATTCGACCAGGGATATATGTGCCTGAATTATGACACTGAAATGGTTGATGGAGAAAACCTGTCTATTCCAACATCGTTGTGGGATCTAACGCAAGAAGAATGGAGAGGTAAGGTCGCAATTCCTTCTCCAGAGACAAGCAGTCCTGGCAGAGCATTCATGACAGCAACTGTTGATTACTTTGCCAACGATGAAGACAACCAAACAGATTGGACAGATTGGTGGACAGCCATGGAATCCAATGATGCTATCATAACTAGTGGCTGGACAGAGGCTTACGTCACACACTACACTGGAGGTTATGGAGAGTACATCGAGGGGTATGTAGGTGATGCTCACATGGTTGTATCTTATTGCCACTCTCCAGGTGTTGAGTCATGGTATAACGACAACTGGACTAAATCGGCAGCTCTTGATTTACCTAGGGCTGCTTTCCATCAGATTGAGTATGCAAGTGCAGTTGAAGGAGGAAACCTTGGGGCTGCATCTGAATTCATTGAATACCTTCTGTCAGAGGATGTAAACGTGAAGATGCCAACTGAGAATTTCATGTATTCAGTTCTAGTAGGAACGGACCTTCCAGAAGAGAAAGGATACAAATTCCATTCTACAGTACCAACCCAGGCCGCTGAAATTAGCGCTTCAGAAATAGCAGAGAACATGGAAGCATGGCTTGAGGATTGGAACGAAGCAATGGTTGCTGCTTGAAATGAAAACTAAGTTAGTGGCTTACGTTGCGGTAACAACATATTCCCTTCTAATCGTAATTCCACTTTTACTCGCTGTCGACAGATTAGTTTGGGTTGCGGGATTTGATGTAACCAGTTGGATTTCATCGCTTGATGCAAACTACATTTCCAAAGGAGTATTCCAATTTACAGTAATGCAGGCGGTTTTTTCATCACTAGCAACACTTGCAATAGGAATACCTATTGCATGGCAATTGGGAAGATATAAATGGCCTTTTCAGAACATAATACGCTCTTTACTAACAATGCCTTTCGTAATGCCATCTATTGTTGCAGCAATGGGATTCTTGCATCTCATGGGGGATAACGCACTAGACATTAGAAATGACAGTACAACTTGGTTATGGGTGCTAATCATAGCGCATGCATGGTTCAATCTATCACTTGTCATTCGATTTTGTGAACCTGTTCTTTCAACTCTCGATCCAAGTCTCGAGGAGCAATTACGATTACTTCCAGAAGGTCGAACCAAATTTGGTAGGTTCCGTCATCTGTGGTTTCCATTATTGATTCCTTCAATTGCTGCTGCTGCGTGTATGACATTCGTATTTTCATTTACCTCATTTGCTCTAGTGAAGTGGATAACTCTTGGAGAGAAAACTCTGGAAAGCATGATGGCAGATATCGGCTCATCTGCGGGTATTCCAGGCTACATGATATCCAAAAATGAAGTGATTCTGGGTTCCTCACTAATTCAATTTACAGTTCTGTTATTCTCACTATGGTTGATGACGTGGTTACAAAATAGAAGACAGAGCCTATTACCAACCGCTAATGAAAAGATTGTGAAAAAGAATAACAACGCAGGATGGTTGGTAATCCTTCCAGCGATTTGTTTCGCTGTAATACCTTTGGCAACTTTAATTGTCTCTTCATTTAGGGTCACAGAGACTACTGTAGATGGTTCGAGGACATACTGGAGTACTGAAGGTTGGAGTTACGCATTCTCAGCAACAAATTCGCTGCCTTCGGGATGGGATGCTTTGTACAATTCAATCGGATATGCTTTGATTTGTCTAACGATTGCGCTGCCGCTAGGTTGGATTTTAGCTCAAACGATAAGTGAACTGGAAGGAGATTCACCGCGCCTAGCAAGGGCTCTAGATGTATTTACCATGCTCCCATTTGCAGTATCTAGTGCAATGATTGGATTAGGCGTAATGTTAGGAATGATAAAGATAAATCCTGAGTTCTTCTATTCCTTGTGGCTAACTCCAGTGATAGCACACATAATGATTACAACACCATTTGTTGTAAGGATAATATTACCAGCGATGAGGTCATTGGATGCAAAATATGACGAGTGCGGACAAACTTTGGGGATGTCGAGAACGAAGAGATTCTTTTTGATTAAACTCCCAATGCTTAGAGGTTCAATTCTAATTGCAGCAATTTTTACAATTGCAATGTCACTTGGTGAATTTGGTGCGTCTTGGGTAGTTACAAGGAATTCGGACTGGACAACTCTACCGGTAATGATTGATTCCATCCGTGCCTTTCCCTATAATGAGCCATTGGTTCCGCCTGCAGCAAACGCAGTATCTTCAGTACTGATGTTAATTGCATTATTTTTGTTCATTTCTAGTGAAAAATTTCGACCAAAAAGAGACGGAGGCATGTTCTGATGTTGAGATGTATTGGGCTATCAAAAACCTTTGAAAAGAACTTGTTTGATGAATTCGATCTCGATTTGGATGCGGGTCAAATCGTTGCAATAACTGGCCCAAGTGGTTGTGGGAAAACTACTCTGTTGCGGTGCATTTGCGGATTAGAGACATTAGATGAAGGTCATATCTTGCTCGATGGTGTAGACATAACAAGAATGCTACCAGAGGAAAGAGGGATAGGACTGATTTTCCAAAGGCCTGTACTTTATCCCCATCTAAATGTTGAAAGAAATCTGAAATTAGGCGATAAGCAGGCGGACATCCCTACTGCACTTGCTGAAGTTGGCTTACTAGGTTTCGAGAAGAGAGCTGTTGACACATTATCTGGCGGAGAAGGACAGAGAGTAGCCCTTGCAAGAGCACTACTAGCGAATCCATCTGTACTACTGCTTGATGAACCATTCAGTTCTTTGGATGATGATTTGTCAGAAAAATTAGCAAAGGATGTTAGGGATTTGTTGAAGAAAAGAGGCTGCCCTGCAATATTAGTAACCCATAACAAATCGATTGCCAAACTATTCGCAGATGTTGTTTTATCAATAGAATGACCATTACTATGATAACCTTCTATGTTCATATTAATATGTGAACACAATGATTGGGTTACCTGTAGAAGTATTACCATACGTTAGAGGCGTACAATTAGTATTGGTAGGGTATAGTGGCTACACAAAGGGTTCTAGAATCAAGGTCGACAAAATGGTGCGCAACGAGATTGTTAGAGCTGTTGGAAGAATCAGAAATCACATGCAAATTATTTTGGAAAATCAGTACAGAGAAGGAAATCTAGATTTAGCCCAAAAAGCAAAAATCTGCATGGAAGAATGTGATAATTTAGTTGAGGATGTCAACAAATCAGTCTCTGGAATGCAGCATGCATTTTTGTCCGGCCAAAAATCACCAACAAGGGGTGAACTCAAGCGATTGATCAAGCATGACCATGATGTGATTGACATGGTAACAAAAGCGGTTAACTTAGCAAATAGTGCCGAGCAATCAATTGCTTTGCAAGAGGGTAACGAGCGACAATTAGTATTGCACACGACACAACTTGTTACAAGTTGCAGAGGGTTTTTTGGAGCTCGAGCAAATATTCTGGCAGGACTGAGCCAAAAGAAAAAGAGGAAGTGAGAAGATGAATTACGTATGGAGAAATAATCCTAGCATCGTAGCAAGATTAGTGAATACAAAGAAGGTTCAAACAATTTCAAACCAGGAAACTGTATTGAAACCAAATGAAGCCTGTGCGCTGATTGTTGATGGCAAAATTGGAGATATAATCACAGAAACACTAGTCAAAAATTTGGCAGGAGGGTTTACTCGTTGGGCAGGTGACAAACTTGGTGTAACTGCAAAGGATAGGCGACTTTTGTTTGCAATGACTGGCCCAATGGACTACTGGATTCCTTTCAAAGGAAACCTTGCTAATGGAGAGCAAGTATTTGGAAATGCAAATCTGAGGATGCGTATCGATCTTGAAAACGTGCCTAAATTATTGAATTATTTTTCAAACAATACTTCAACAATGACAAGAGATGATGTGATTAGAGTTATTGCAACAGAATTTCACTCTAGAGTTATCTCTCCTATGATTTCATCGTGTGATTCTATTGCTGAATTAAGAAGTTCAACCACGCTAGATAAGTTTGAATTAACAACCGAAGTTCAAATGAAAAATCTACTAGCAAACTTAGGATTTACTCTATTGAAAGCTTATCCTAATTTCAACCAAACCGAATCTGAAAATGTCAAGGCCAATATTGCATCTCTTGATTTTAAGATTCAGCAAAATGAATCTGTAATCAATTCCGTGATTGCAGGTACAAAGCAAAAGGAGAAATTGAGAATCGCGGAAATCGAGTCTAAAACTAACGTTGCTAAGGCAGAGGCGAGAAGTTCAATTCAAATCGAACTGGAGAGTGAGTTGAAGGAACTTCGAAAACAAGAAGCGATTCTTGAATCTGAACTGAACCACAAACAGCGTCGAAATACGATTGCTGAAGATAACAAAAATTCGAAGGCAAACCGTGCGATGAAACTGTTTTCGAAGGTTCAGGAAGAAAAAGCAAAAAGAATT
>WTIV01000103.1 GCA_011525095.1 Methanobacteriota archaeon | reverse complement strand
CTTCTACAGTCCACTTTAGGAGCCTCTTTACAGCATCTGGTGCTAGGTCTAGGTGGTCAGCAATATCCTCGAGTGCTTCTCTTTCATCTTCATCTACTGTTCCATCGGATGCAGCCATCAACACAGCGTCTCTAAGTGCAAGTCTTCCAGCTTCATCTCCTAAATCCTCCAGGCACTCTTCTAGGGAAGGTGGGTTCTTCAAATCTGCACGAATCATCTGTCTTTGTTTTGGTGACAATAGTGCTGTACCAAGTCTCTGTTCAAACATTGACATTTCTTCAACGGTTAACTCATTGTCAACTCTAGTCATGTATGCTAGTAGTCTAGCATATGCAAATCTCTCGGATTGGGGTAATTTGTGCACCGTGTCGGGCAGCATGTACACTGCGTGTTCGCCGTAGGACTTGAATCCCACGCCGCCAACGAGCAATTCAAGTGACAAAATTGAAGCGAAGAGTCATGGCCGAGGTAGAGGTTTACACCAACAAAGGCTGTCCCGCTTGCGTGAATGTAAAGCATTACCTTGACAGGAAAGGGGTAAATTATACCGAAAAACAACTAGGTAAATCGAAAAAAGTTGACATTGAATTCTCCGTGAGAACGAGAGGCGCAAAGCAAATTCCTCAGGTTTTCATCGATGGCGAATGGATTGGCGGTTTCGATGACGTAGTCCGCTATGACCGAGCAGGAGAATTAGATTGGCGACTCGGTTTAGAAGAGAAACCTAGCCTAGGTATTTTGAAAAAACTCACTCGTTATCTGAAGGGAGAGAAGTACTGACTTCTTTGAATGCAATTTCTCTCTGACCAAGGTAATTTAGGAATCCCCAAAGACTTGAATTGACAAGAAATACGATTCGTTCATTCAGTCCCCAAGAAACAGTGCCGATGTAATAACATGCGGTAGAACCAACTCCTCCAATGATGTACAATGCCATTGTTGTTGGAATCGTCCACTTAATGTCACGGTCGGAATCGAAAGTCCAAATCCTATGCGTCCAATGCGCCTGAAGGGAACCTAGAAACCAAGCGATAGCCCAAGCAACAGTCGGCCAGTAATTTTCATCTGGGAGCAAGAAAACGGAAATTTCCCATAGCGCATAAAACGCAACGAAATTGACCATGGCGGTCATCACATATCTTGGGAAAGAACCGTGTTCAATAACCATCAGTCATCCTCCGTATCTACGTCTGAGGGTTTTCCTGTGGGGATGTTTCTTAATGCAGCATTATCGCTTTGCATTGCATCTAGTAAGTCGTAGTCCACCTTCAGTTTTCTTGCGAGTTCTCTCAGGGCTAGAGTGTCCTTAGGCAAACACTTGCCACCAAAACCACGATTCAGTCCCATCAGCGGCTCAAGGTGAGAGTCGCCGATTGTCTGATCTTGTGGTGTTGTTATGATTTCTCGAATAGCTGACCATTCTATGCCCATCGCAGTGCAGATATCATGCATCTGATTGGCGAATATTACTTTCAATGCATAGAAGTTATTCTTCGTGTATTTCACCATTTCAGCTTCTGTAGGGCTGACGTGGAATGTATTGTTTCCAATGAGAACTCCAGCATCGATGTGATGCTTGAAAACAAGTTCAGCGACTTCTTCGTGTTTGGTACCGACTACCAAGATTTTCTGATTTGCAAAATCTTCTAAACGCTGCCTCTCGACTAGGAATTCCGGTGAATAGGCTAATTTCAGATTAGGGAATTTTTGCTGTAGTCCCTCAGTAGTTCCAGGCACTACTGTACTTTTTATCACTGCAATGAAACCATCAGGTAATTCTTCTAAAGTACTCTCAACTATGCTGATATCGCAAGAACCATCATCCAAAGGAGGTGTTGGAACTGCAATATATGCCATATCACAATTCTCAGTAACGTCGGAAATCGTGGTGCCTCTGACCGGATCGTGGACAAATAGGTCATGGGTGTCACTAAAGCAGTGCTCAATCGTACTGCCAACAATACCGGCTCCAATTATTCCTACGCGCAAATTAATCACTCCCTAATTCTGAACATTCCCAACTCGACCATCTTTGCCGCCCTGCTCAGGCTCGAAGGTGTACCACAGTCAATCCACGTATTTTCTCCTACTGAAATTATTTTCACATTTCTTTCTGATAGGTATTGCTTTGTTACATCAGAAATCGAGAAGCCGTCCTTATTCTGAACCAAATCGAGACGTGACCAAAATGTTTCATCAAAAATGTAAATGCCACCTATCGCTAAATTTCCAATGTCGTTGGATGGTTTTTCAACCACATCAACGATTTCTCCATTCTCGATAACTGCGATTCCAAAATCGCTTGGGTTTTCAACATCTCTAGTAAGTAAAATAGCACCAGTTGAGAACTCCTTTAGATCCTGAGTCAGGTCGATATTTGTTATATTGTCCGAGAACCAAATCAAAAGAGGAGTTCCTTCGTTTCCATCTCTAGCGAGTTGTAGTGCGTTTGCAACGCCCTTGGGCTCTTCCTCCAAGACGTAGTTCACGTCGTCACCGACGTGTTTTCTGATTTTGTCAATGAATTTGTTGCCAATGATTGTGACATCTGTGATTCCCGCACTCCTGATTGTAGATAATACGTAATCGATGATAGGCCTTCCCGATAGAGGGAGCAGCGTTTTGTGTGTGAATTTGGTCATTGGGTAGAGTCTACTACCGTGACCTCCTGCCACAACGATGGCTTTCATCCTCCCTGCCTAGTAGTGCTGGCTTATTGTATCAATGGGTATTGTCATCAGGATTTGCAACTTTAGCGAATGCCCCGCTTTCTGCGTTCTTCTCGAAATAATCCGTCTTCACTAAATCTCCTAATTTCTCAACGCCGTATTCTATGAGGTCAGGGTCATTTGCCTCAGCCATTTCCCACCTTTTTTGTGCCATTGTTGCGTATTTGGTATTGGCAACAGCAACCATCTTTTCGCCACTGGTCAAATCACCTTCCATCCCTGAATATTTCTCGCCTTGAACGATTGCATCCCTTCTTTGAGGCTCTTGCCCTAATTTGAAATCGGTTTTGCCCCAGTCCGGTCCCGAAGGGTCACTTCCTCTAGTTCTAGTCGGGTTGATTTCTTCCATATCTGTGGCAATCCATTCAGACAAATGCTCAAGATATGCTTGATACCTTTCCTCTTTATCGTCGATATCAAGAAGATGTGTCATGTCATATTTTTGTGCAAACGACTCTTCATTCTGATACAATAAAATTCCAGAAAGAATAGACAACATCCCTAGAATCATCGAGTAGGTGTGATTCCCTACCGCTAGAGGGTCATCTTCTGCAAGTCCAAGAATAATACCTAGTGCAACAAATATGATGCCAAGGCCGATGAATGGAGAATAAATTTTAGCGCGCAATTTCAGGCGCATTAACTCCCTCATTGAACCATGCATAACAACACCTAACTCATCAGAGATATCAAGTCCTCTGTCATAGAAGGTGTTGAACTATTCTCCTGCGTGAGTACTGAATCACGCATACTGATGTGTTGTCGCGGTTCTAGGGCTAACTGTTTCAGAACCATGGAAAGGACTTCTTGGACTCTTGCAGTCTGCTCTCCTTGCGAGATTATCATTCTTTCAAGAGACTCAAGCGTACCTAGTGACCGATCTGTTGAGACCTCCAAAGCAGTCTTCTGGGCTTCCATGGCCTCTTCCTGCCTTGCTAGAAGTTCTCTTGCAGCAGGACTGCCTATTGCATCTCTTCGATGCAATTCATCTAATGCATCTCTTAGGTCACTTGTGGTTAAATCGAGCGCTCTCTTCATGTCTGTCAATTGGCCTATTGCAATGTTTAGTTCACTTTGTAGCGCTGTAGCTTTATGCTTCAGATGACTTCTAACATTGGCTTGAACCATGGCTTCTGTGAAGAATGCGGTGGATATCCCTGCTGCTGCTGCTACTGGCGGAGGTACGCCAATGACAACAAGCATCCACCAAGCGCACACTCCGAAAAATGCAGATTGTATTATGCCCATCACTGTATATTTTACACCGGGATATATATTGAAGCCAAGATGGGAGTCCTTGGGGTCCCACGAATTATTCGTCTGGAACAAAGCAGTCATCATCTACTTCGTGTATTTGTCCAGTTATGAGTAAGTGGTCTAGTGCCTCATTACACTCATCAGGCGAAATTCCATTATTCGCTAGAGGTGAAAATAACTCATCAAGTTCGATGTAATTTGCACCTCTTCCTACTTTTTCTTGCGCTAAAATTAGCATCATTTGTGCAGTAACCGCCAATAGCGGATCGTCACAACCATCATCTGGTAATAGTCCGATGAATGTTCCAGCTGGATGTGGCTCTTCGTCTACGATTTCTTCAATTCTGTCAGTCAAATGTTTCAATGGCAAAGGGATATCGAAGCAATCGAAAAGATTGGTTTGTCCTTTTGGAATTTCTCTAATGTCTTCTTGCCCCAGCCTTTTTGCTAACGATTCTAACCTGTGAATTCTTTGTTCTAGTTGCAATCTTTCTCTCTGTATGTCGAGTTCAAGAGTAGCCAAATCCTCATTCGCTTTTCTGACCAACCAGTCTTCTATGTCGAAATTTGGGTCAATACCCAGCATGGCATCCGAAAGCCGTTTTACCACAGGTGGTAGCTGGTCGATGCGTATCCTCTCTTCGGATTTATCGCGACCGTCCTCAGCCATGCTATGCCTCTGTGTAGTGGCACTCCATAAAGGTACACTCCGGGCATAGAGGTACTATTCTAATGCAACACTGCAACACTGCGCGCTTGTTGACGCGCGACAACCACTCCAGTGGACATCACCCTCAAGCAACTCTCCAAAACCATGGGGGGCGCGTTCATTTAGGTGCGCCTTTTGCCGAGGGTATGAGCGACCACCGCATCGCAATCTTGCCCGGGGATGGAACTGGCAGAGAAGTAGCAATTGAAGCGATGCGGATACTGGACACTGTTCAGGCACACACTAACCATGGCTTCGAACAGGTGACAATCCCCTGTGGCGGCCAGCATTACAAGGAAACAGGTGAAGAATGGGCCGAAGGATCGTTTGAATTCTGCAGGGATGAAGCAGACGCAATATTCCTCGGCGCAATTGGCTATCCTGGCGCTAGACTCCCAAACGGCGACCTCGCTGGTGGTTCCGTTATTTTGGGAATGAGAGCGGGTCTAGATTTGTATGCAAACGTTAGACCGATCAAACTCTACGAGGGTGTACCGCACAAAGTACACGGCAAGTTCACACAGATTTGGGAGCCCGGAATGGTCGACATGACAGTTCTTAGAGAAAATACCGAAGGTCTGTATCACGCACTTCTGAGGAGAAGCGCAGACAGAGCACTTGGGAGAGAGGAATACATCCCTCCTGAAATGACATTCCCTGGCCTTGAAGGCGAGGTTGCATATGACCCAAGACCAATCTCCTCCAAAGGTACTGAACGCTTGGTAAAGATGGGATTCGATATCGCTACAACACGCAACGGAGCTCCTTCAGATGGAGAGAAGCGAGTATCGTGCATCGATAAGAGCAACGTGACTAGAGGATGTCAACTCTTCCGAAGAGTATTCGATGAAGTTGCACTTTCTTACCCAACAATCGGAACAGATCACGGCTACATTGACGCATTCATGCAGTGGCTGACAAGGACTCCTGAATATTACGACGTAGTTGTCCTTTCAAACATGTTTGGAGATATCGCAACCGATTTGGGTGCAGTACTTCAAGGTGGAATGGGAATGGCTGCCTCTGGTAACGTTGGAGATGATCACGCATTCTTCGAACCTGTACACGGCAGTGCACCAAAGCACGCAGGCCAAAACAAGGTCAACCCAATCGCGAGCATTAACTCAATCCAGATGATGCTGGATTGGTTAGGCCGCAAGAACGGCGAGGACGAGTTAGTCACCATTGCAAACTTGATTGACGAAAGTGTTGCAGACCATTTGAGAGATGGTAAATCACTGACTTACGACCTAGGTGGAACTGCTACATGCAGCCAAGTTGGCGAATCAATCAGTAGTATTCTGTCTTCTAAGTTGAGCGAACTTTGATTTCACTGGAATCTAGTTGCCATTGTAGAAGTGATGTGATTCAGCGCTGACTGCAGAGCCTGATTGTTATTCCATTCCGTAGGCTCTGGCCTTTGCGGAATCAATTGAATTAGATTCTTTGTTACCCTTGTGACTTCGTCGACAATACCGACAGTACCCCTTCTCGAGGAGCGGGATAGTGGATTCAAATCAATGACTAGAACTTCCTTGCCCATTGCAACCAGCGCTTCGCACCTATCTCCATCTTCCAGAGGGACTAGGATTGTATCAGCCTCGAAGATTCCATTGCTCTGACAAGCAGCTCTTGGACCCTCAAGGCCAGGGATTCTTGCATCAGGGATTCCGCCTAAAATTTCGACATCGAGTCCTAATTTTGTATTCAACATCTTGAGATGGCCAAGAAGCGCCCCCATTCTCTCAGGCGTTCTGTAGAAAATATTGATCTCAATTGGGCAATCCAATTGGCTAGCGATTGTCAAGAAGTCCTGTCCTGCTAGTGCGATAGCATTCCCGTTTAGAGAAAGAACGGGTCTTCTAGCACGCGTTAATCTTGCCGCCGCCTCTCTTGTCGCTTCCAATGCGGAAGGAATAGTCTGCTCTCCTAGCAAATAATCGAAAGCTTCTCCTCTTCCGTGTGCAATCATTGCCGAATCTGCTAGCATGCCTTTTACGCCAGCATCTGCAACTTTCTTTCTAAGCATCAAAGATTCATATCTTGGGTGACTAGGGTCAACTACATTCTCATCTTCATTCATACCAATACCTCAGTTTTCATTCATTAGCATAGACAAATCGAGAGGGCTTGTACCACGATTAATTGTACTCGTTGAAAGCACATCTAGGCCACACTCTCTCCAATCCTCGAGACTATCCAAAACGATACCTCCACTAGCCTCCAAAACAACGTGCTCTCTTAGGCTCATTTCAGTCAATTCGTCAGCGACGGCTTTGCATCTCTCGGGACTAAAATTATCGAGCATAATCACAAGCCTGTCATGACCGTCAATCATTCTTCTTTCAGACCACGTAAAGGCTGCCATTATGGCTTCTTTTTCTTCGCGAACTTCTACCTCAAGGAATGCTCCGCATTCGCTAGGGTCAACTTCGGACAAGTACTTGGAAATCCTTGCACCGTTACTGTCTAGTTCAGGATACATTACAGCAAGGTCGTTTTCCTTAATCATTTTAGCATCTTGTTTTGAAAGCCTGTGAGTCAAACC
>WTIV01000034.1:5440-7567 GCA_011525095.1 Methanobacteriota archaeon | reverse complement strand
GATGTTTCTCTATCCACCGGTTGAATGATGGTGGTGGTACAAGGTGGACTCTCTCGACTTCTTTTCCGATGAATTTCAGATGTTGAATCCCACCATATCGTGCCGCCCATTGGTCTTGGCGCCCGCCATGATTACCCAATAGTTTCTCAAATTGGTATGCCAGTTCTTCTGAGTTCTCTGCTCCCTTGATTGCTGCCAATAGGGCTACATTGATTGCACCAGTTGTACCCAAACCGCTACCGATTGGAACATCACAGGTGTACTCTACTCTGAGTTTTCCGCTTTCATCGACATTCAAATTTGCATGAGCATAATGATTGATTGCGATGTTGACAACATCCCCACCTACCTGCTCACAGAAAGGTGGCGCATCTGACCATCCACCTGCCAAGTCTATCCTTACTGGAGCTTTTGCTGTCGGCATAATGGGCCTAGTCTGTTCAGACTTATTGCATCTTTTATGCTAAGAATAATGAAAAATTAATTTGTAATTTCTCAATTGGAAATTTAAATTTGCAATTGGAATTTAGTTCATAGATTTTGAAGCCAATCCTTCAAGTTTTTATGATATTCGATAGGGATCATGTGCCCCTTGTGGTGCTGAATTCTGTGTACGTCCCAACCTGCTTCCTCGAATAATTCTGGTATTTCCAAACCAGCTTCTAGAGAAACACGATGGTCGGATTCACCATGCATCCAGAACAAGTTGTTCTGCTCAATCTCAGTCAAACGCGATTTCAACTCTAAAGGCCTAACAACTCTCGTTCCAATCGCAATGATTCCTTTGATGTCCAAGTCGAATTGGAGAAGTTCTTGAGCCATTGCTCCACCTTGACTAAATCCTCCCAGAACAAGTTCATCGTCCGGCAATTGATTGACTAATTTCAGGAGTGATGAATCCACATCTGACAATTCCTTCGCAGTTAGAATTCTGCGTCCCGGATTATCTCCTCCTTCATAACGCCACCAAGTGTAACCTCTGTTAGGGTGTGAGA
Source organism: Methanobacteriota archaeon (assembly GCA_011525095.1). Classification (GTDB taxonomy): domain Archaea; phylum Thermoplasmatota; class Poseidoniia; order Poseidoniales; family Poseidoniaceae; genus MGIIa-K1. The sequence continues at coordinate 6,572 of WTIV01000034.1, read as the reverse complement.
ACTCTGCTTGTGGCACTAGTAGATTCCAACCCCCTGGCAGTACTTTTTCTGCAAACGGCCTCATCATCTCTGATGTACCCGTCATTCCGTGCATCATTACCAGGGTTGGCAAGATACCACCTCACAGTTCCCAGTAGTTCTCAATCCCACCAGCAATCATGAAGTGAATAGTGCTCTCTCCACCTGTAAGTGTGACTTCCAATGTGTATTCGTCGCTACGACTAGGAATTGTTGCCAATTCTTGCGATTGAGTACCAGCAGTGTAAGTTCTTGTTAGAATGCTGTTGCCGGTGTGATCTCTCACAGAGAGAGTACCAGTTCCACCTTGAGGTAGAGAAGCGTCAATGAAGAAGACGTAGTAATCAAAGTCGATTCCTGAAGGATGGCCTGTGTCAATGAAAGTGTCAGTAGCCTCACCATCGATTGGCCCTTCGAATAATCTGTCTTTGAGGTCTGTTGCTCGTATGAACCATACTTCGCCCGTGTAATCATTTCCTGTGCTAGTTAATGACATTCTGAATAGCAAGTTTCCCTCTTGGTCTTTCCACTCGAAGTAATCAAGGAATCCATGACTACCGTCGAATCTGTACTCCATTGTGTGGCCGTAACTGCTGGTTGCTTCAACTACAGGCATACCTCGGTACGAGCCAGTTGTTTCAGCAGCCCAATATTCACCTAGAAGGGTAAACCTCCACTCCTCTCCTTCCTCCCATGGGAAATTGAACACTTGTTGAGGCTCGCCATTCTCGTACACAGATAGAGAATCTATTGTGACTCTTCCGAGGAACGGATTGTGATTGACAACTGCGTGCCTCTGTGCCTCACGCTCAGAACTGATTCCAAGCATGTAGAGACCTTCGTCTTCTTGAATCTCAGTAACAACTAATCTCGCCGTATCTTCCCCGAATTGAGCGGTTTCGAAGGTGTATAACCACCAATCACCAACTTCCCAGCCTGGTTTTTCAACCTCATCTACAGAGAACTCAGCAGAGTCCGAACCCGTGTTAATGCATCCACTAAGTGAAAGCATCAACAACAGTAGGGCTGCAAGGGTTGCTCGCATGTTTTGCCCTACTGTTGAATTGTTTTTGATTGTGCGGGTTTTCTGCTCAGAACAGGAAACCGCTGTCCA
>WTIV01000034.1:0-5340 GCA_011525095.1 Methanobacteriota archaeon | reverse complement strand
TTGAATTGTTTTTGATTGTGCGGGTTTTCTGCTCAGAACAGGAAACCGCTGTCCAGTCCACTTGCGATTACAACCGCAACGATGCTCATCAACTTGATTAGAATGTTTAGAGCTGGCCCGCTTGTGTCCTTGAATGGGTCACCGATTGTGTCACCGATAACCGCAGCATCGTGAGCGTCGTCGCCTTTCTTTGCACCATCGATGTGACCTTGCTCGATTGCCTTCTTTGCGTTGTCCCATGCACCACCTGCATTCGCCATGAAAAGTGCTAGCAGAACACCAGTAACCAGAGCACCAGCAAGCATTCCACCAAGTGCAGATGCACCAAGTGCGTATCCTACAATAACCGGAGCGAATACTGCAACAAGACCAGGAGCTACCATTTCCCTCAAAGCAGCCTTAGTAGAGATATCAACACAAGTTGCTGAATCTGGCTTCACACCTTCTCTGCCTTCGAGTAGACCATCGATCTCCTTGAATTGTCTGCGGATTTCAACTACCATTTCACCAGCAGCCTTTCCGACACTTGTCATTGTCATTGCTGCGACTACGAATGGTAGTGCACCACCGATTAGTAGTCCCATTACGACTGCAGGCTCGCCTAGGCTTAGCGTGAAGTCGTCGTAAGTTACTGCAGTGCTGTATGCTGCGAATAGTGCTAGAGAAGTTAGAGCTGCGGAACCGATTGCGAATCCTTTACCGACTGCTGCTGTTGTGTTGCCGATTGAATCTAGTGCGTCTGTGATTTCACGAACATCTGAACCAAGTTCTCCCATTTCCGCAATTCCACCTGCGTTGTCAGCAACTGGTCCATATGCATCTACTGTCATTGTAACACCAACAGTACCTAGCATACCCATTGCAGCGATTGCGATGTTGTAAAGTCCTAACTCATCGCCTCCAATCTTGAAGGCACCAAAGATACCTGCAGCGATTAGAAGGATTGGAACCATAGTGGACATCATTCCAACAGACAGTCCAGCGATTGCGTTTGTTGCTGGTCCGGTCTTGGACATCTCACCGATGTGAGGGATAGCTCGTGTTGGAATTCCCATGACAGGCTCGATACCAGTGTAGTACTCGGTGACTAGACCGATTAGAATTCCAACTACACTTCCTAGAATTACAGCCTGCATGACATCAGATTCAACATTCAAGTCGAACATGTCGATTGCAAGGTAACCGCCAGCCCAGAACAATACTGCTGCGATGAATGTAGTGTTTCTTAGAGCAGCTGCTGGGTCCTTCATTCCCTTCATGAAGGTCATTGAGAAGACACCAACTAGAGAAGCAACATATCCGACCAATCCCAGTAGAATAGGTAGCATGATGTAATCTTCAGCTGATCCTGTGAAGTTTGTTCCTCCGAAATCATCACCGTTAGCGATAATCATTGCAGCGATGATTGAACCTACGAAAGACTCGAAGATATCTGCACCCATTCCTGCTACGTCACCAACGTTGTCACCAACGTTATCAGCGATAACACCTGGGTTTCTTGGGTCATCTTCTGGGATACCTGCTTCGACCTTACCTACAAGATCTGCACCGACGTCGGCTGCCTTGGTGTAAATACCGCCACCGACTCTAGCGAACAGTGCGATTGAAGATGCACCCATACCAAAACCTGCTGCGGATTCGATGTGAGATGTATCTCCGGAACTTAGCCAGTATGCAATCAAAGAGATACCTAGCAGACCGAGTCCACCTACTGACAATCCCATGACTGCGCCACCGTTGTATGATACCGCAAGTGCTGCTGGTTGTCCACCGCTCTTTGCTGCCATTGCAGTTCTACCGTTAGCAGAAGTTGCTGCTCTCATTCCTGAGAAACCAGCCAGAACGCTCGCTACAGCACCAGCCAAGAATGCGGCTGGTGTGTAAATGTCTCCGGTATCTGCGTACAATAGGCCCGCAACTACTACGACGAATATTGAGAGAATCTTGTACTCTGCCCATAGGAATGCCATTGCACCATCTTGAATTTCTTGAGTAATCTCAGCGACCTTCTTATCTTCAATTTCAATGCTATCGTTCTTCTTGTACAATACAAAAGCAACAATCAGTCCCACCAATGCTGCGCCAGCTGCCATTAATTCGATGTCCATACAATACACCTGCTGGGCGGCGACCTACCTCCCCTTCATAAGGACATCCCCATGGAAAACTACGGCGTATGCCGTTTTTGGCTCATTCTACAGTGAAGCCGGCACCAACAATTCCATCTTTGATTTGCGATGATTCGAGACCCTTGGCTTTGACAATGACTGTTCCTTCACTAGCCGAAGCTACTACCGTCTTGACACCGTAAATCTTAGTCAAAGCACTCGAAACTTTGCGCTCACAACCACCACAATCCATCCCAGATACCTTGAATTCAAAAGTCTGTGATCTAGAAAATAGGCCCATGGAGATACCAACAGGCACTGAGATTTGAATGCGATGGTTGATAGATGAGTGGTCACACCAGTGAACCGATGGCAATCACTGCAGAGGAGGTCCTACAGAAAATCGGACCTATTCAAGAGGTTCTTGATGCTCACGATGGAGTTGTTACTGTCATCGATACCGCTGATGGAAACGTGATGTTGTCTCTGGATGGCGGGTGTGTTGGATGCTCATCTACACCAATGACTGCGATGCAGATATACTACTCACTGAAGAAGTTAGAAGAGGTCAACGACGTCATATTTGTAAATGGTGAACTTCCTGAATACATGCGCACTTTCATCGACCAGAAGATGGCAGATGAATCCCAGACCGAAGGGGAAATAATCTGATTATTCCTCTTCTTTCCTTCCAATGCTGTGAGGGTTTGCACCGAATGAAACATTCTGCCCTTTGATATTCATTCTTGCTGCAATCGCAACAACTACACACAGTACTGCGAGTGGCTTTGGGAGATAGTTTGAACCCCACAATTCTCCACCTGCGGAAGAAAGCCACCAAAGTATTCCTGCGGTCAACAATAGCGAGAACATAATGAAATTTTGAGCAATCAGTTCCATCTTTTCATTTCTGGAAAAAGTTGCAATGAAAATGAATGCTGTCAACGACAGAAAACACATCGATTGCGCAAGTGTCTCGATGAATTCGGTCTCGACCATGTCTATGCCAATAGGCAGGGGTTCTTCAACCCGCACGCATTCGAAGTCACATGGCAGGGGCATCCTGGACTTTGGCAAAGCCGCGAAAGAACGGACCACCGTACTTTAGCCGTAACCAAGTTAGTACTGCTCTTCACCAAATGGCAGTACTTTTGGAACTCTCTGGAGCCAATATGTTCAGAACACGTTCCTACCAAAATGCATCAAGGCTTGTCGGTTCTCTTTCGCAAGACCTTGGAGAATTGGTAGCAAGCGGGGAAATTTTCAGTCTCAAAGGAATTGGGAAAGGGCTTGGAACTGCAATTTCTCAGGCTGTTGGTGAAGGAAAATGGCCGGAAGACTGGGAGGATTTGCACACAAATACTCCTGAAGGGTTAATTGAAATGCTAGGAATACCTGGTGTTGGCCCAAAGAAAATCAAAATGCTTCATGACGAATTAGGTGTACTATCCGTTGCAGATTTGCAAGAAGCGTGTGTGAAAAATGAGGTAGCACCAATGAAGGGATTTGGTGCGAAAAGCCAGCAAAAAATCCTCGATGGAATCGATTTGCTTGCAAGATTTTCTGCACGACGTCGCCTCGACATCGGCCTAAGGTACGGGCAGACCTTCCTCTCGATGATCAAGGATTTACCTGGAGTTGAGAGAGCAGAGTTAGCGGGCTCAGCACGCAGAAGGAGAGAGACCATTGGGGACCTTGATATCGTTGCTGCAGTAAAGCCGGAAGATGTTGAAGCGGTCACAAATGAGATTCTGTCTCTAAAGGGAATCGCTGACGTAAAGGGTGCTGGTGATTCCAAGGTATCAGTAATTCTAGACACATCGATTTTCGAAGACGGATTCAGTTTAGGACACCTAGATGCAAATGTACTGGATGCAATTGGTGGAGAATCCTACGAACAATTGGAGTCTGGTGGGACAATCGATGCACAAGTCAGACTAGTGCCATCCCACGTTTTCGCCTTCACACTTGCCTACTTCACTGGCTCAAAGGAACACAACATTCGCATGCGACAAGTAGCTCAAGACAAGGGATTGAAGTTGAATGAATTTGGACTTATGCCTGAGACTGAACTTACAGGTTTGGAGGCTGCTGCAACATCGCTACCTGCTCAAAATGAATCAGACATCTATGCTCATCTCGGCCTTCAGTACGTTACTCCCGAATTAAGAGAAGATCTTGGAGAAATGGAGGCCTCGGCTGCAAATGAGTTACCTGAACTAATCACACTCTCTAACATCAAAGGAGCATTGCACAATCACACCACACTCTCTGATGGAGAAGCTAGTCTCGAGCAAATGGCCGATGCTGCAAAGCGAATGGGATGGAATTGGCTGGGAATAGCAGATCACTCACCCACACTGCAAATCGCTAACGGTGCGAGTGCTGATGACCTGCTGGACCAACACAAAACCATGCAGAAGTACAATTCAGATTGGGCGAACGAAGGTGTAGATTTCAGATTATTTAGCGGAGTTGAATCCGATATTCTTGAAGATGGAAAACTAGACCATCCAGACGACGTCCTCGCTCAAATCGACTATGTTGTCGCTAGTGTCCACGCCATGAGCCGCTGGAGAGGAAGGGATGAATCACAAAATACTGAGGACCTTCTGAAATGTCTAGACCATCCCTCGACAACTGTACTGGGTCACCCAACCGGGAGAATATTGCAGGGAAGGGAAGGATACGAAGTAGACTTACATTCAGTTCTAGAATACATGTCTGATGCGAATAAGGATGGGAAACTGAAAGCAGTCGAACTCAATGCATCTCCTTACAGACTAGACCTAGATTGGAGATTGTGTAAGCGTGCAAAGGAACTGGGCGTACCTGTTGTAATCAACCCAGATGCACACTCAATCCAAGGACTTGGAGACATTGATTACGGCGTCATGGTTGCTCGCAAGGGTTGGCTAGAAGAAGGAGACATACTCAACTCTCTGACTGGTAAAGAAATGACAGAGAGATTATTGGGGTGAAAACATGAGATTTATTCGAGCGATAATTATAGCACTACTTTCGATTTTCCCAGGGACAATCATTGGCTACCTGGGGTGGCTTGCAACTGGTTCAAGCGAGAATAATTATTCTCCCTCAGTGATAATTTTCTGCAATGTCATCCCATTCGGATTTGTGTTCTTGGGATTCATTTGGGCTTGGATCAACGGTGAAGAATACGGCGTAAATTACCGAGGCTGATATTGTGAGGCGCTCAGAGAAGGCAGAAAAA
>WTIV01000024.1:4932-7581 GCA_011525095.1 Methanobacteriota archaeon | reverse complement strand
CAAGCCGAGGCTGAACTTTCAACTCTGCTAGACCAAGCAGAAGCACTAGCAGTTGCCCATGAGGAAGCGCTATCCGATATCAAGGAAGCAGAATTACTCCGTGCCAAACTTTCCGAAGAGCCACTTGCTCAAGCCCTATTGGAAGATGGTGCACAGTTCGATGGACTAGGACCAGTATTAGAAAGGCTAGAGCATGCTAGAACTCTAGGCTATTCCGTCTCACTTCTCGACCGTGCTGTCGAGAGGGCACTACAGGTCATCCAGGGTTGTGTCGACCACGTAGCAACTACGCCACGTCACTTGCTATCCAACGAAGTAATGTCACTGCTAGAGAGGCAGGTGCCACAAACTGCAGGCGCAGTTAGAGGCCTAGCAAGATGGTCTGTCCAACAGAGGTTGGAACACCAATTAGGTGAAACTGTAACGAGTCTAGTGCTTGACCTAGAGAACTTGTTGGAGGATTATGACCGCTCTGTAACAATGCTACGCAGAATCAGAAACGTGCTAGAGCAATTGGAAAAACTCGGTGCACCATCCGAGCAGGTTCAAGCATTGATGGTTAACACACGCAGACCAGAATCACTACCGGTGCTGGCGAGAGAAACTCGTTCACTTATCCAGAAAGCACTGGATGATATCCACTTAGAAGCCGATATGCGTGATGCTGGTTCTGCTGTGAAACTTGAAGGAACAACAAGCGCTCTTGAGGAATTACTTACACAATTGGATGCTAGCGGCTTCGTAAAAGGTGAAGTCCGTGGTGCTCTTTGGGATTTCAAGAGAGAGGGCCTTCTTCCATTCGAGAGAGACAGTGTGCCAGCAGGTGAAAGAGCACCAATAAATGAGAACGCTCTAGAGGAAATGAAAGGCGAGCTAATCGATGAAGAGGTCGCTGTTTCCACCGAGGTCAGTGAAATAACCGAAGAATGGCAAGAACTCACAACCCCGGTTGAAGAAGACGCTGAAATCACATCCCAAACCGAGGTAAAAATGTCCCATGATGATGAAAGGGCTACCCTCGAGGAAGAGCTCGCTAGACTGGATGCTAGATGGGCGAGGAAAACGGACCCCGTGGACGTCGAAAAATTCAGCGATTCTGCTTTGGATGAGTTAGAAGAGTCTCTAGACGGAATCGACCTATGAGGCGATAAAATGGGCTCAGTTTATCCACTTTGGATCGAGAAACTGGTTTTCGTTCTGATTATTGCATCTGGAATTTACGCCGGTTATGCACTCGGTGAGCATATGTCTGGATTTGCCTTACTCCTAGCCCGGCTATGTGGCCTACCGCTTGCCATTCTATTTCTGATGGAAGGTATTGGAAGGATTATCCAATCAACACTTTCAAAGTGATTAATCTCTGCTAGAGAATGTGGATTCAACAAGTCCCCAGACTCTTTGCCAAGGTACAACAAATCGCATTAATGCCATAATTCCGAGGAATAGTAAAGCGGATATGACCAAACCATAGGTCAATGTCAATTCGATTGATTCACTAACCTGTGATGCCCATTGCGAACCAGTTATCCCTTCTACCCAATCGAGTAGGACAGAGTGGAAACCTAGTGCAACGGTGGTTGTAACAACTGTTAGAGAGAGGAAAACTGCTGTGTGACGGATGTGACCGTTTAGCAAATTATCCATCTGTGCAACGTACTCGGGATCTCTCTTACAAGACTCTGGAAGTCGATATGCATACTCAAGTTGTCTAATAACACCAAATGCTGATTCTTGGAAAACCATCATCAAACATGCGATTAGAATAAGTGAAAACTGCTCTTCTGTAACAAGGCCAAAGACAGTTGGTTCTGATACAATTATTTCCAGTGTTGTCAATTGAGCACCATAACTACCCAATTGAGATCTAATGAGTGGGAAGGTGAGTATTGCGTGTATTCCCAAGAAGAGTAGAGTGAATCCAATTGCCCACGCTACACCTCTGCGAGATAAGCCCCAGATACCTCTGGTCCCGGTAATTATTGGAAGGAGATAGAATGTCAAAATTATGAATGACAGCATCATTAGTAGAGGCCATTCTAGTAGCTGGAGTACATCGTTTCCTGGTGCGCTCCAACCATCATCGATTAGTTGCCAAACATATCCTAGAGTGAATCTTCCTGCTAGTACTACTATCATGGTTAGGATGAAACCAAGTTTGACCCTCTGTTGGAACTTTGGTGTTTGGAATGCAAGGATAGCCATTGCGCCACCAAGACCCAACCCAAGCCCTAGAGGAACATAGAATCTAGCTAGACCATCGCTGCTGCTTCCTGTCAACCAATCTGCGAGAGGCAATTCAGTACCGATTCCTTTCTCGATTGTATCGAATAACTGGGTGTGGTCAATACTTCCTACAACGTAGGTAGAAACCACTTCTAAGTACATCCATACTAGTGCAAGCGTGGCTAGAACTTGTAGTGTTACGATTTGCCACTGAACACGTAATTGTCGCAGGTGTAGCGACCTTGCGCCTTCTGCTTGAGGTGTGACTTCTCCTGCCATTATCTCACCTCAGTATCCCCTAACCTGCAACAGCGCTTGTGACAGGTCCATATCCGGCATCCAATCTATCACTTGGCTGCCGAATCCTGCCAAGGAAGTAAGCCTGTTCTGCCTTTCCAATTTGAGAACCTCGTAAGACATTCTTGG
>WTIV01000024.1:0-4832 GCA_011525095.1 Methanobacteriota archaeon | reverse complement strand
AGAACCGTACCAATCCTTTGGATATCTCTACTATCGAGAATTATGTATAGATCTGTTACTGCATCTCTACACTTTTCGTTAATCATTAGGTCTCCTGTTCTAGCAAATGCCTTCCAATTGATATTCTTGAACGGGTCTCCTGGGACATACTCTCTCAGCGAATAGAATTCTGTACCAGGTCCCGGTGTTCTCAACGTTGTTGCACCGGTGTACATCTTTGCAGTTCTTGAACGGATGAAGGCTTCTTCGACATCTCTAATTTGAGGGAAAATAATGATGTCAGAGTGGTGGTCAACATACATTTCGTCGACGGACAGATTGAATGTATTTCTGTATCTCAATGAAACTGGGCCTATCGAATAGTGCCCTCTGAGTGGACAGCGTAGTACGTAGCGAATTCTTGCGCTTTCGCCAGGCTTCAGATTAAGTCGCATCTGGTTCAATCCGCTTCTGAGTTTCATTTCGTGTGGGACGTTATCGTAAACCTCGAGCTGTTGTGTTTTCCTTCTGCTACGATTTGTAACTAGAAGTTCGACATACAGATCATCTCCCTTGTACAAGTTGTCAGCAGAAAGAGTTCGTTGGACTTCGACGTCACCGTGTCCACTAACCCACGAATTAACTACGATGAAGGCGATGAATGCAATACCTAGAATCATCATCTGATGATTAGAAATCATCATTCCGATTAGAATCAAAGCGATTCCACCAGTGAATGTGAATGCTGCTTTACGTGTCCACATTTACAACACCTCAAGTCCTTCCCCAGACCTTGATTCGTTTCACGATAGCAACGGTCTGTTCCAATGAATAATTCTTGTTTTCAAAGACGAATTTAACTAGCACAGGATCGTTGATCATGCCTTGTAATTCTCTTGCGGGCAATGAATCGAATTCTTCTCTTGTCAATCCATTCTGATTGCGTACTTTAGAGAGGAATACCTGTTTGATTTTGTTCGATTTTGCATAATATGTATACCGATTTGCATCTCCAAAACCATAGTAAATAATACTGAAAACGTGTCTCCAAGGTTCTGGGTCTTTCTTCTTGAGTAGCACACCTTCGAATGCGATGAATAGAATCAGGAAGAGAAGAAGCATTGCCAATCCTTCACCAGTGAAGTAAACCAGCAGGAAGTAGATGGTGTTGTAAGATTCTGATGCGATACTTGGCTGTATGTGACGGCTCTCATCGAATATTACCATTGCATTTGAAGCAACTTCAGGAACATCAGCCGATTCTCCCGGCTCTTCTGAATAGACCAGAGAATCTGCGATGTAGTCTAATGCCCACTTGCGGTTATCGTTCGCAGGAATAGGTTTGTCCGCCTTTCCATAGTCTCCATCATTGTATCCTTCATAATCATACAGAGCATTTGTCAAAACTGAACCATCGGCAATGAAAGTGATTCTACCGCCTTGGACAAAGTTACAGTCTTGTGAGATACAAACCTCGATTGATAGATTGAATTGTCCCCATAAATCAGGCGTCTCCGAAGTTTGCTCTGAACCAACCCAAATTTCTCCGTCTCCGTTGACATCGATTGTGGCTTCAGCAGAAGTCATGGCTCTTATTTCAGTAGCACCCATACCTGTTTTTGCGTTAGAAATAATGTCTATTCCTGTTATGTTGTTCAAAAGAACTTGATATGATGAATTGTAATCAATTACACCGTCTTTCCAGTGCTGTTCACAAACTCCTGCATCGGATTTTGCCATAGACCTTCCATTGTAAATTTGGCATATGTGAGCACCGTTATCTTCGATGGCCCATCGATTGTGTGTCTCTAGCGTTGTTGGGTCTAGACTTGTGCCGTCCATACCACAAGCTGATTCTTGTACACACATCCAAACGAAGTTGTAATCCAACTCTGTAACGTAAACAGTGTCATACAGCTGTACTCCTTTGAATCGCACTCCAAACGCCTCAGCGATTGACGATGAGTAACCAAAGTCATCCATTACCAAGACATCACCGCCTGCGAAAACGAATTCCTTGATTGCATCAACTTCTGCCGGCGTGTAACCATCCTCTGATGCGAAAGTTAGGAATCCATCTGAGGAGAATTGCGGCAATGAAAGTGTATCTCTTTCAACACCTGCAATAATGAATGTAGTATTTGCGGGGTCTTCAATATCAGCAAGAAGTAGTGGAGAAGAGACTAGTGATTTTGTTTCGATCCCCATGTCTTTGATATCCTGGCGGAATGCAGACATGTCATCCCAATCTTCGCCGTAAGCGGATTGACCGTCATTGTTACCGATATTGATGACTTGAGAAATGACTGTTGATAGAAGCATTATGAGAACAAACCAAAACGCAATTTGAAGAAATAATCTTCTTTTGTTAATGCGCGGCCTTTGGTCCAAACTAACACCTCTAGTACAAGATACAGACAACCGACCCTCACATTGGGTTTAGAAGGTTGTGGGCTGATGATAATAAATTGCTCAGCGTCTTAACACGATACGTGACCCGATTTGGGATATCTCTTGGGCTGGTACGTGGCAAACACTACCTTCGCTCGGCCAAGGGAGTTTGGAGAGGTCGATTTCTGAAGTTACTTCGACCAAAATCTCTGCGATTTCGCCACTTCTAGGCTCAATAACGATATCCACTAGATGACCGAATAAATCCCCGTTAATGTCGACAACAGATCGTTTTAGGAACTCTCCGCTGAAACTAGACATGGCAATCCAATACTCCTTTCATTTGATGCAATGGGTTACGATTCTTCAATGATACGGCGAATTACCGACTTTACATCGATTCCATTCCGTATCCTGTATCACGTGTCCTCTTGATATTTGACAATCCAGAGGTCAACCTTTCTTCCATCTTTGAATAGTACTCTAGCATCTCAGGAGTAACCGTTGGGCGGACTCTAGAAATCGCATCTTCAAAGTGTCCTTTTGTGACCTTTTTCTTTCCAGCACGCATTGCAATAAGTGCTGCTTCTCTGCATACAGCTTCGATATCAGCACCGGTAAATCCGTCCATTCCACCTAGAATATCCTTCATTGAGAAGGTTGAGAGAGGCATGCCTGAAGAGTGAATATTCATGATAGCCTCTCTAGCAGGCTTGTCAGGCGGAGGAACGTGAAGAACACGCTCGAATCTTCCACTTCTGAGTAGAGCAGGGTCAATCATCTCGGGCCGGTTTGTCGCTGCTACGATAATTACCTCGTCGAGACTTTCAACACCATCCATACTAGCTAGGAGTTGGTTAACCACACGATTTGCAACGTCTGAGCCACCCGATTGGGAATTGGATGACCTCATGCCTGCAATTGATTCAAACTCATCGAGGAAAATAATCGAAGGTGATGATTGCTTTGCCTTCTTGAATATCTCTCTGATCGCTTTTTCTGATTCTCCGACCCATTTCGATATTAACTCTGGACCTTTGATTGAGATGAAGTTGGCTTTTGCTTCGTTAGCAATAGCCTTTGCTAACAGGGTTTTTCCAGTACCTGGTGCACCGAATAGTACGATTCCTCGTGGTGGTTTAATGCCGAAGTGTTCGAACAATTCCGGCTTTGTCAATGGCCATTCTACGCTTTCCTTCAAGCGGTCTTTGATTTCGGAAAGGCCGCCAACGCTCTCCCATGAAACATCAGGGATTTCGACGTAAATCTCTCTAAGTGCACTTGGTTCGATTTCTCTTATTGCTAAGCGGAAATCATCCATCCTAACTTCCATCTTTTCCAGTACTTCTGGAGGAATTGTTTCTTCATCAAGGTCGATTTCTGGAAGATATCTACGTAATGCCTTCATTGCTGATTCTCTAACTAGTGCAGCTAAGTCCGCACCTACGAATCCGTATGAGTTTTCTAGAACCCAATCAACATCGAAATCATCCGCAATTGGCATTTGACGAGTGTGTACGTCGAGGATTTCCTTGCGTCCTTCTCTATCGGGAACGCCAATCTCGATTTCTCTATCGAACCTGCCTGGTCTTCTCAGTGCTGGGTCCATTGCATCTCGACGGTTTGTCGCACCGATTACGATGACATTGTCGCGCCCCTGCATTCCATCCATCAAAGTGAGCATCTGCGCAACAACTCTGCGCTCTACTTCACCGCTAACGTCCTCGCGCTTAGGACAGATCGAATCGATTTCATCGACGAATACAATCGCAGGTGCGTTGTTTGCGGCTTCATCGAAAATTTCACGAAGTTGCTTTTCAGACTCTCCGTAATACTTGGAGATGATTTCTGGTCCGTTGATGGAAGTGAAGTGAGCATTTGTTTCGGTTGCTACTGCTTTTGCAATCATTGTTTTTCCAGTACCCGGTGGTCCGTGTAATAGAACACCCTTCGGAGGGTCGATACCCAAGCGGCGGAATAACTCCGGGTGCTTTAGTGGAAGTTCAATCATCTCTCTGACCTTTAGGAGTTGGCTGCCAATACCGCCGATGTCTTCGTATGTTATTCCCTGAGATTGGCCGACATCTTCGTCATCAATCGCTTCGTCTTTGATTACAATATCAGTGTCTGAGTTTACCTGAACGATTCCCTTTGGAGTAGTTTGCAGTACTGCGAAGGGTAGTGCTTCGGCAAATAGTGTCATCCCCGGGATGAATATTCTGTCTCCTGCAACAACAGGTCTCTTGTTTAGACCTCTTCGTGCGAAGCCTTCAATTCCTGGACCAAATTTCACCTTCTGCTTGTTTGCCATGACAGGGGATAAAACCAGTTTTGTGCAAATTTTTGCATCGACTTTGGATACAGTAACTCTGTCACCCAAACTAACGCCGGCATTTTCCCTGATTATTCCATCAACTCTGATAATATCCATTTTTGCGTCTTCCGGACGGCTTCGCCAATAG
>WTIV01000015.1 GCA_011525095.1 Methanobacteriota archaeon | reverse complement strand
GGCTACTTCTTCGATTTGATTTTCCAGTTCATCAGCAATCCTGTCTAGCCAGTCACATCTCTGATGGAGTGTAAGTGCACTCCATCCATCGAGTGCATTTTTTGCAGCTGTTACTGCATCTTCTACGTTTTTGGTACGAGGGACTGTGGCGATAACAGAGAAATCTAGTGGGGAGACATCGTCAAAGTTTTCTTCAACATTTACGAATTTTCCGCCGACAAGGTTCTCGACATGAATCATGCATCCACCTCGTAGTGCCACCTATCTCGGTCTGGATCCCACTCATCCCAGGTCGGTATAGTCTCCAATACCGAGTGCAGGTTCTCTGGCACGATTCCGGGTACAATGAATGCCTTCTGTCTATTTAGGGGATATGGATTTCTTAACTCAATTCCAAGGCAACCGAGAATTGCTCTAGCGACATACCAAGTCGCTTGAGAATTCCACCCATGAGCTATTTTGATGACCACGCCAAGTCCCTTCGGGTAATCAGGGTGCTCAATCGCCATTCCTAGCAAACCATCCGCTCCTTCCTTTGCGATTACCTTGCCATCACCAATTTTCAGTATCGTTGAATCAAGACGATTAAAACCACCCACCAAGTCTGGGTGCTTGCACATAGCCTCCCATATCCAATCTGCATCCTTGTCACGAACAAGACCTGCGTATATTTTCGCTAACTCTGAAACGGTATTCGATACGGTTGGAAGACCACATCCATCCTTTGCTATTCTAAGAGGAGACCAATCTTCGCCAAGGAATCTTCTGAGTTGCTCCATGTATGCCTCGAATACACGATGAGTAGGCAATGTGTAACCTGCCCTGTTCCACCCTTTCTTTTTACATCCTGCAAGAATTGCAGCGTGCTCACCGCTACAGGTATGATACCACCTTCTTGGTCTTCTGACCTGTCGACCGAATTGTATCAGTGGTACATCGACAGGCGTGAGCATCAGTGGCCACTCGGCTTCGGAAAGAAGCGATTGGGCTGCTGCGACGTGCTCGGTGTCGCCGTTGTGACTTGCAACAGCAATCGCTTTTTGTTCCCAAGTGAAATCTTCCAATTCTTTTGTGAAAGCCTTGAGCATAAACGGTTTCATCATTGAGCGCCCATAACATAAGACATTTCCACCGAATGAGTGTATCACATCATCACCATGACACCATGCAACAGCACCATGGATAGTAGTTTCAGAGACTCCATTTCTTCGGTAGTCAACAAGAGGTTCCCATTCTACATCTCTACCGGTTGGAATTCCTACTACATCTTCACCAAGTGGAGAGTCGGGATAAATCGCTGAACCCGGTTTTCCCGGGGAAACTGCTGAGTTCTTGTCGTGCCTCAAACTCATCAGATCACCCCAATAATGGAACTACTTCGCTCCACCAAGCTTCCATATTTCTGATAACTCTCTCATTATCATGGTTGAAGAAATCAAACCAACACATCAAACGGTCGTCTGGGTGGAATCTCTCTAGGACCTGGGCAGCAACCTCTGCAGGATTTCCGATTAGAGCATTGTCTGCTGCCTTCTGAACTTTGGATGGGTCAAGAGTACCCTCGAGGGCTTTCCAGTATTCTCCTAGAGCGAGCCTAGCCTCTTCCTTTGCAGCGGCTGATTGTTCTTCAGGAGACAAACCCTCCTCAGCGTTCAAGAAAACGAACGTGGTACGAGGCATGTCTCTTCTCTCCCACTCGCCGCCATCTGCGTGGTAGAATTTTTTCATCCTCTCGTGGGTCGAATCAATAATTTCCGGCGAGGTGATTGACAGGTTGAACACTTTGACCGGCATGAAATTGTTAACGTACTCTTGAGCCCTCGGGTCATGGGTTCCTGCGATTAACTCTAATTGGCTTCTAGGCCATGTTTTTGGTACGATTGAAATCTCTTCAAACTGGTATCGCCTATCTATTGGAATTTCATCTGCATCACTTCCTGCAGCGTTTTGGACAGCGATCCAGTCTTCATCGGAGCGGAAGTTGTCTCTTGTAAGGACAGTCTCACGCACATCATTGGAATGAATGGTTTCGCCACTCAATAAGCGTAGGAATATCTCGCTAGCTTCCATGAAGATTTGTCCTCTGAGTGCTGGCCAAGATGCCTCTTCGACCGGATTGCGGGGTACTATTCCGTATGGTCGAGCCATGAACTCAAATCTTCCAGCACTGAAACCGACATGCAGTTTTCTAGTTGAATCCATGTGTGAGAGAAATTGAACCGTGTTGGCTATTCTCTCGGCCTGAGCGATTGGCCCTCCACTAGCAAGTATGCTTACTACTGCAGAACCAACGTCAATATTTTTTGTTCGTCTGAAAGATTCCATTGCCAGTTGACAGAAATCGGTACAGAGGCCAACCTCTCCTTTCCAGTGAGGAACTACAGGTTTGGAATTCATTTGTTGAGTCTCTGTCGACAAATGCGCTTGTGCTATCCAAGCAACTCCGAATCCTAAACGGTCTGCTGCGTCTAACTGCGCATAGTAGTTATCGAACATTTCCGATTCGCTTGGAGTGAATCCGTTGTGGTCTGGAGTTTGTGATATCGAGAAGAATATGTCGAACTCCATACAATCCCTCTCCCCTAGGGAGAGGGGCTCGATGTATCAACATCACTGTTGAGAGGTCAATTTTGAGATTCTCTCTCTAACCGGTTCGGGAACTACTGCTCCTTCTTCCATAAAAACGGTCATGATATCGGATAATTGTACCATAGCCTCATCTGGCTGGTTAGAAATCTCAGCAAGGTCTGCAAGACCCCATCTAGCAACCAATATACCGGACAACTCCTTCAATTCTGTTGCTATCTCCAAGGAATCAATCAGTAAATTCTGAGCTTGCTCTAACTCACCAAGAGATGAGTATGAATGTGCGAGGTCTGCCAATGCTTCCATTCGCTCGAACTTTTCAGTTTCCGGAATTATGTCCAACCTTTTCTGCAGATGGATTTGACTTTTGTCAAAGTCGCCTTCTGATTTTGCAATGTGAGCAAGCAATGCGTGACCGTAAATCATTCCCTCCAAGTCATCCGCTTCTTCTCTGAGCCTCATCGACCTGTTTGCAAAAAGGCTAGCATCTTCTCCACCTAGGCTGATCAGAGAAACGTGGTGAAATATTCCCGCTGCCAATCCGGGAAGTCCTTCTTTTTCAGAAGCAACTCCTAACCCAATCAACTCATCCTTGCTTGCACCTTTGTGCTTCATCAACTCAAACTGACACCAACCTTGGTCTTCCGGATTAGTCGAAACCTTCGCTGCGTGGTCAAGCAGTCTTCCAACTAGAGCATCCCTCCCCAGTTCTCTGGCAAGTTCGACAAGATGTAGTGCAAGGCTTGTGTTAACTGAATCAATCATTTTGCCATCTGCAAACATTTCGAGCAGTTCTTCAGCCTGTGTTTGATTCATTTCAGTCAAACTACCACCTCAAATAGAGCGCATTCTGCCACCATCGACTGCTAGAGAAACACCACGTATCCCTCCTGAAATCGGCATGCACAGGTAAGCTATTGCTGCACCGGTTTCAAGTGGGTCAATCAATCTCTCAATTGGCACTTGAGACATCCATCCAGCGTGGATTTCCTCGATACTTTTTCCAGTCTTTGCGTTAATTGATGAAGCAAGAGACCCCAGTCTGTCGGTATCTGTAAATCCAGGCAGAACGTTGTTGATTGTAATGCAAGTTGGTAATTCACGGGACAGAGATTTGGCCCAAGATGCCATCGCACCCCTGAGAGTATTTGACAAACCGATGTTTGGAATTGGTTCCCTTACCGACGTCGAAATTACATTGACAATCCTGCCCATTCCTGCCGCTTCCATCTTTGGGACAAGTCCTCTGACAAGGGTGTGTGAGGCGTGCAAATGACGACGGAATGGAGCTTCAAAATCTTCCACTTGATTGTCCAACAAAGGACCCCCAGGAGGGCCGGCAGCATTGTTGATTAGTATATGACATTCCTCAATTGTAGAAATGAATTTGTCAATTGCTTCTTTATCCTCTAAATCTAGGCTATTTCCTGTATGTCCATCGCCCTCAAGTTCCCCAACAAGTTCGTGAGGATTCCTACTAACTGCGGTAACTTTAGCTCCTGCTTTTGCAAGCATTTTTGCAGTCGCCGCTCCGATACCTTTTGAGGCTCCACACACAATTGCATGCTTACCTTCAAGAGCAGTCGAACTAAACGGAAAGTCACTACCTAGCCAGTCCATACCTATCCCAACGGTAGCAGGGCTTTGAACCTTACAACCAATCTGTTATTGTCTCGATTTGTGTTAACCAATCGTCACTAGCAACATCAATTATCGAATAATGGTCGCCTGGTAACCAAATCTTCTGAATTTCAACCCCTTTCGCTTTCATCGCTCGGACGTATGATTCTGATTGAGTCCACGGAACATCCTCATCTGATTTGCCGTGCATTACAACAACAGATGTTTTTGGAGGATTGTCAACAGGATTAACCCTTCGCCAAGTATCCTCGTTTCCTTCAGGTGGACAACCCATCCAACGTCTGACAGCGTCTCCTCCATCAGATAACTTGGCGTGGTCTGCAGCCACGATATCTGCGATTGGGGATTGAGCGATAGAAAGCCATGGTTTTCTCTCTGCAACCGCCGCCATCATCAATGCCATATGACCACCTGCTGAGTGACCTAGGATCATAGAGCGTACGATGTCAATTCCAGGCAGTAGAGCCAGTTGACCCCAAGCTCGCATCACGTCTGAAAGTGTGTCCATCCATACACCTTCATCACCGGGCTCCCAACCACGGTATTCGATGTTCCATGCTGCGATTCCTCGCTCTGCTAGATCTTCAGCAATAGGGGCCATCAAATCGAGGGTGAACTTTTTTCTCCAAAATCCACCGTGAATCAGCATCACGCATGGTACACCCTCATCCTTCTGGTAAGGAGATGGTTCATCTGGCATATACAAATCTGCGAATTGCCATTCTTCTGCTCCCCACTGCATGCGGTCAACAGGCAAATTGACCAACTCAAGGGGTAACTCTGCTTCTGTCTCTTGGGAAGAGTACAGTCTCTCTGACATTTCTTGAACCTGTAAGGACCATCAACAATCTTGCCACGCCTAATCCCCAACCAGCGTGAGGGGGCGCACCGTAGCGGAATCCATCTGTGTAGAATGCGAAATCTGCTGGGTCGAGTTCCATGTTTCGTAGGTTTTGCTCCAAGACTTCGACATTGTGTTCTCTTTGGCCGCCACTTGTCATCTCGTCGCGCCCATAGTTCAAATCGAACCCGCGTGAAAGTTGTTCACCAGTTGAACCCATTTCCCCGGGAATGTGGTGGATGTAGAACGGCTTCATCGACATAGGCCAGCGTGGCAAGAAGTGGAAACCTGGATACTTCTCAGCGATTATGTCACAGTGGGATGATTCAATGTCGTCTCCCCATGAGATTTCTACTCCTGCATCTTGAATCATCTTGATTGCATCACAGTATTCTATTCGTGGGAATGGAAGACTTGGAACATCCACAGTAATCGGTTCCTCGCCTTGACTCTCTCTATACTGATTGATGGTGTCGATGTGTTCTTGGTCATTTTCTGCAACCATCTTCCAGATGTGATGAATCATTCTTTCTTGAACTGCCATCACGTCATCATCGTTCATCCACGCACCTTCAATATCGAATGAAATGAACTCATTCAGGTGGCGGTATGTATCGTGCTTCTCGGCACGGAAAGCGGGTCCAATTTCGAATACTCTTTCCATTCCACCAAGCACGCTCAATTGCTTGTACAATTGTGGAGATTGTGACAAAAATGCAGGTGTATCGAAGTACATCATAGGGAATAAGTTAGTTCCACCCTCAGATGCAGAAGCGATGATTTTTGGTGAGTTGATCTCTTTGAATCCCTCGGTTATGAGGTGTTCTCTGCCATATTGCAAAACTCTAGCCCTAAGTGTAAACATTGCATTTACGTGAGCTCTTCTTAGGTCGAGGAATCTGTTGTCTAACCTAGTGTCAAGACCGATTGAAACCGTATCTGTAACCCCAAGAGGTAGTGGAGTATCTGCCTGAGCAAGAACTGTGAATTTTGAGGCTACCACTTCGTATGATGGTGGAGGTGTGGGCTCGCCTTCTGCCACTTTTGGAGGTCTCTTTTGTGCTACTTCTCCGACAATTTGGACGGTTGATTCACGAGACAGCCCCTGTGCAGTTGCAAGTTCTTCGTCGCTTACACCGCCTTCCTTTAGGAATACTTGAACACGACCTGTTCCGTCACGGATGTCCATGAAGCAAATCTTACCTTTGCCTCTGTTGGCTTCCATGTAGCCACAGACTTTCACTTCGCTACCGACTAAATCAGCACCTTCATTCTGAATTTGGCCCAAAGTGTGCGTTCTGAAAGAGGTGGGATGCCAGACTGTATCTCTCGCCATGTGTTGATGCGTGAGACATTCTATCATGAAGTCATCGCTGGGCGAAACATAGTATTCATATAGACAAATCTCGGCGGTTTAAATATGACTGAGGAACTATTTTCATCCGAAAGCGTTGCCTCCGGCCATCCTGACAAGTTGTGCGACGCAATCAGCGATGCTATTGTTGATGCGTGCCTTGCAGTTGACAAAAACGCAAGAGTCGCAGTAGAAACAAGCGTTAAGGGTGGACCCGAAAAGGGGATTATCCTACTCGCTGGAGAAGTTACACTCGCTGGAGAGCATCCTGACTATGAAGCAATAGCAAGGATAACCGCAGCAGAAATTGGCTATGATTCACATGAAATCGGATTCGATTCTACATCAGAAAATAGATGTGAAGTCATTCAAAGAATCACAGCACAAGCGGCGAATATTTCTCAGGGCGTTAACAAATCAGACCAAGGGGCGGGCGACCAAGGAATCATGTTTGGATTTGCTTGTACAGAAACCGAAGGATTCCCGGAACTAAGCGGCAGATATTTCCCCCTTGCAGCAGCTCTTTCCCAGCGCCTAACCCGCAGAATGACAAATGCTCGCAAAGATGGAACGCTTCCTTGGGCAAGACCTGATGCAAAAAGTCAGGTTACCATTGAGTACGAAAATGGAAAACCTCGCCGAGTTCACACAATAGTCATCGCAATTCAGCATGACAAGCACCTGAAAGAACAGTTCGGCGGTTCTGAGGAAGAAGAACTTGAATTTGTTCGAAGTGAAATCACAAAGCACGTGGTTGAACATTCCATCCCTGCGTCTCTCATCCAAGAACCATACAATTTGATTGTTAACGGAACTGGAAGGTTCGCTGACCCAGGTGGTCCTTATGCAGACGCTGGTGTAACAGGCCGCAAGATAATCGTAGATACATACGGAGGAATGGGTCGACACGGCGGAGGTGCCTTCTCTGGTAAAGATCCTTCAAAGGTCGACAGGTCTGCAGCATACGCATCAAGATGGGCCGCAAAGCACGTCGTCGCTGCCGGACTGGCAACGAAGTGTGAAATCCAACTCGCTTACGTGATTGGAGTAGCAAAACCGGTCAGCGTCAGAGCAGAATCTTTTGGAACTTCGAGTTTGTCAGATACAGAATTAACAGCTAAAGTGAATTCAATTTTCGACTTTACGCCTAAATCCATTTCAAGCGAATTAGATTTGCTACGACCTATTTACTCGGTCACTGCTGCAGGAGGCCACTTTGGCAGGACACCTGGTGTCGAAGGAGAATTCCCTTGGGAAAAATTGGATGACGCTAAATTATCCGCACTTCGAAACTA
>WTIV01000053.1:4980-29751 GCA_011525095.1 Methanobacteriota archaeon | reverse complement strand
CAGTTCCCAATTCTAACAATGCCTGGTGACGATATTACTCACCCGATTCCTGACCTTTCAGGATATATTACCGAAGGACAGATTGTTATCTCTCGTGAATTACACCAAGCTGGTATCTACCCGCCGATCAACGTACTTCCATCACTCTCTAGATTGATGGGTTCATGTATCGGTGCAAAGACCACTCGTGAAGACCACAAGTCTGTATCTGACCAGATGTATGCAGCATACGCTCAAGGTCGTGAACTACGTGGTCTTGTTGCGATTGTCGGTGAAGACGCACTAAACGAGCGTGACAAGCAACTGCTTGACTTCTCAGGTGTCTTCGAAGACAAGTTCCTGCGCCAATCACGTGACGAAGACCGTTCTATCGATGAAACTCTTGACCTATGTTGGACTTTGATGTCAGATATCGACACCAAGTACCTAGTCCGTCTAGACCAAAAGTGGATTGAGAAGTACCACCCTGACAACAGGGAGTGAAACTCTCAGACGAGAATTAAATGGAGGTGAAATCAAATGGCATTGGATATTAAACCAACACGCAGCGAACTGATTAACCTCAAGCGTCGTATCAAGCAGACAAAGAATGGATACAAACTCCTCAAGATGAAGAGAGACGGTTTGTTCCACGAATTCAGAACTCTTCTTTCAGACATGATCAAAGCGAAAAGAGAGTTAACAGAGGCTTACGTTCTTGCAAAATCACGCATCGATTTGGCAAACTCCATCGAAGGAGGCCTCAAGGTACGGTCCGCAGCAATCGCAAACTCAGCTTCTCCTGAAGTTGAAGTTGAGAGAAGAAACATCATGGGTGTCGTAGTACCCTCTGTCTCAGGAACAAATCTGAAGCAAGCATTCGGTGAGCGTTCCATCGGTTTCACTGGTTCATCACCATATATTGATGAAGCTGCTGATTCATTTGGTAATCTAATCGAAAGAATGGTCAAGGCTGCTGAAATGGAAGCAACTCTGAAGAGACTGCTTGCTGAAATTGAAGCAACAAAGCGACGTGTAAACGCTCTAGAGTTCAAGGTAATTCCTGAATTAGAAGAAGCGAGAGTATTCATTCAACTAAGACTTGAAGAGATGGAAAGGGAAGAAACATTCCGTCTTAAGCGATTCAAGAATAAGTGATTTGCACCCGATTCATTCATTGAGGACGGATGTGCCCCAACCAACGTTGGGAGGATTGACCTATGTCTGATGAAGAATTGATTCACGCTCACAAGGATTCTTGGAGTAAGCGTGAATTAATGGGCAAAATTCTCTCTAGACATTGCCACGTTCTCGAAGATATTGGAGGAAGAGTTCCTACTTATCTAGTCGCAGAGAAGCAAGATGAAAACATGCATGATGCACTTGTTGAAATCAACAAACATCTCAGCAAACTTGGTTTCAGTGCAAGGTTGTATCCGGATGACCCGTGGATTCTGCAACTAATTCCAGACCCGACAAGACAGTGGCCATCCCCAAGATTCGTAGCTTCGATGTGGATTCTATCTATGTTGACAACTCTGTTAGCAGGTGAAATGTGGATGGATGGTGCAAGGCCAAAAGATGGCTGGTTTGTCTCCAATGTTACATTAGACGCTTTCCTCGGGTACACTTTACCTCTATTTTCTGCATTGATTGTTGCATCATTTGTGCAGAAGAAAATCGCAGCACAGAAAGGTGTTCATCTTCCACATCTTTTCCCAATCCCGGGTCCTGCAATGATTTGGTGGCCATTCGGAATTCTTGGTTTTGCATCTCTTCCTAGAAGCGATGCTAGGTTATGGCCGGATAGGTCTTCTCTGGGTGTGACTGCACTTTCAGCACCGCTTGTGATGATTCTAACAGGTATGGCATTTATCCTAATTGGGCTAAATTTGACTCCTGATATCGTACCTCTATTGTCAACTCCTCTAGCGGTTGAATTACCTCTAATTATCCAGTTAATTGGTTTAAGCATGGAGGGTGAAACTGCGCTACTGCTCAAAACTTCATGGGCCCATCCACTTACAAGAGTGGGAATGACTCTTACTTTCCTTGGTTGGGTATCTCTTCTTCCAATTCCAACCTTCCCAGGGGGCAGAATACTAATCGCAAGGATGGGCATACCAGAAGCACGTTCAGGTTCAACACAGGTTATGCTTTTGTTGGTTGTACTGTTGTTCGCTTTCCTATTCGGTGCTTTTGCTGGCTGGAATATTTGGGTTCCAATCGTTGCACTAACAGCATCATTATTGATTACTAAAGGCAGTGATCCGAGATTACCAATTGTACTAGATGATTTCAAAGGTCTTCCTGAGATTGACCACAGGAGACTAGGAGTTATTTTGTTCATGTCATTTATGCTGGCTTTACCTTCCCAAATTCCATTCTATGAAGACAACTATTGGGATGAAGAAATCATTTGGGAAATTGGGGATGACAAACTTTCAATCGAGGATGGCTGGTTTAATCAAACAATTACTGTAAGCAACCCCTCACTCATCGTACGAGATTGGGAAATTACGTATTTGGGAGGTCTGTATGGAACCTCGGATTTATCAGATTTGAATTGTAAATCTGGAGACATAACGTCTGGAAATACCTGTTATGGAACAATAGATCCACTAGACAAGATAAATGTTGAATTTAGCCTTCAGTGGATGGAATCTTGGAACACATCTGAGATGGAAGTATCTTGGCTAGTCGGCAAAGAGATCATCTCAAGTAGTGTAAGACCAGACCTTTCAGAATACCCAATTGGAATGTGGGAATTCAATGGTGATCTAGATGACCCTGAAACCTGCATTAATTTCAAATCAAAATCAGAGACATTGAATGTATCAGCGAATACCAATGTTGCGAGTTGGGATAACTTGAACCAAGAAGGAAACATTACGCTATCTGACAAAAACCAAATTTGTCTTCAATCACTTTCAGGTGATGATATGGCTTGGGTTTCAGATATGGAATTCTCAATCGATAATGCTACCTTCAAGTCTGGTTATAATCACCAAAATGAAATCGCAATTTCTGATGAAGGTGTTTTACTAAACGAGAACGAGCTATTGTTCAGTCAATCGGTCCTTGCATTAAATCACGAAGGAAACTGCTTAGAGTTTGGTAATCCATCACCTCCTTTGTTTTCTGAAAATGGAACGAGGGTTTGGAACATGTCAATTTTGCCAGTCGCACTAAATCGATTGGAACAATCAAACGATTCAATCGTGTTGTATGCCGAAGAGGGTTCAAACATAACAGATTGCGAATCGATTTACAACCCTACAACATACACTGTTTCTCAAGGTCCAACGCTAATTATTGGCGCAGAGGAGAACAGAACACAGCACTGGATTGGTTCAGTTGAATTCAGTGATAATCTACTGGTCATCGAGAATCCTATGTCTTATGATGTTCCGTTGTTGATTGAGTTTGATGGAGATGGACCACAGTGGGATGTTTCTACAGATATTATCCTTGGATCAGGACAAAGCACATCCGTAAGTGCTACAGCTCCTTTAACTGGACATTCATACTCTTGGTTAGAATTGGACGATGGAGATGTAATTCTCCATCTAGTAAATCATGAGGAGTAAATATGCGAATCGCAGTCTTGGGCGCCGGTTCTATCGGGTGTTTAATCGCTGCAAAATTGGTTAGAGATGGTCATGACGTTCTAGTCCATGCTCGAGGTGAGCACGGAGCGACCTTGGCAGTTCGGGGCCTGAAAATCATTGGGGAATGGGATGTTCAAATCAATCCAGATGAATGGACTGTAAGCCTTGATGAAGCAGGAATACACGATGCTTTGAGGAAATCATTCGACCAAGCAATCATTACCTGTAAGACAAAAGATACGGCTAAACTATCTGAAATTGCAGTTATGCTAACCGATGGCCCCGTATTGTCCCTCCAGAACGGTCTTGGTAATCATGAAATTCTACAGCAATATGTATTCGAAAATTCTGCTGTTGGTGTTACAACTAATGCAGTAAAGAGATTGGGTCCAGGCGAAATCGAGTGGGTCGGAAAAGGCAACCTGCGGTTGGGTGGTCCTAAAGGAGAGATCTTTGCTCAATCGCTTCAATCCCTAAATGCCGAATACAATGAAGATGTGGCCTCAATAATTTGGAGAAAGTTGCTAATTAATGTCGCAATCAATCCAATCGCAGCGATATGTGGTGTTAAGAATGGTGAATTAAGCCATGAACCTTTGTTATCACAATCTGAATCTACTATGTTGGAGGCAGCAGTAGTTGCGAGAAATCTAGGCATAAATCTCCCAGATGACCAAGAATTGCTCCAAGATTTACACTCGGTATTACACTCAACTGCGGAAAATGAGTGTTCGATGCTGGCAGATGTCAAAGCGGGAAGAGAGACAGAAATCGACGCACTGTGCGGGCAGGTTGTTTCACGAGGTGAAAGTTTGGGAGTTCCAACTCCTCTAAATTCGATGCTCCTTTCCCAAATCAAGGCCCTCAGATGAGGTCTTTGTTCCAATGCAATCCTCTATTTTCGTCTCTTGACAATGCATCATCAGTAATCAGATTGGCAACCAGAATGAGGTTTCTCAATTCTACCAGTTCACGGGTTGGAAGACTCTTTCGCCAAATCAAATCAACTTCGCCAGAGAGCAGATTGAGCATCCTATTTGCTCTCTCAAGCCTGCTAAAACTTCTAACGATCCCCACATCATCAGTCATGGTTTTTCTCAGAGTTTCTAGGTCACGAATTAGTGGTGCATGCTCCTCTAATTCTAGCATTCCTTCTGCACGCCATTCAGGAACGTCTTCAATATTATCAATTGGATTCTTGATGAAGTGTTCAGAGGCCTTATTTGCAAAAACTACGGCTTCAAGTAGGCTATTTGACGCTAGCCTATTTGCTCCATGCATTCCAGTGCAGGCAACTTCTCCAATTCCGTATAATCCTGGCATGGCTTCTCCATTTTCCATCAGTACTCTGCCATCGATGTCTACTTTCAGTCCACCGACCATGTAATGCGCTGCGGGAGCCACTGGTAATGGGTCTCGGCCTAGTGATAGTCCAATTTTATTCAATCTTCCTTCAATGGTAGGAAAGTGGTCGTGTAGGTTTTGTGTGTCTAGGTGGTCTGTGACTAGCCAGACATTATCTTCGCCTGTAATTTTCATCTTTTGGTCGCATGCTCTCGCTACAACATCTCTAGTTGCAAGGCTACCCTCCTTTGAGAAATCAAGGGTAAAGGACAACTCTTCGGGCTCTAAGTCACTGTTTCTATATTTTTTAAGACCCTCTGAATCTAATAGAACTCCACCCTCTCCTCTGAGTGCTTCAGTAATCAAAAATGGCTTCTTGTTATCACCCATTAGAGCTGTTGGGTGGAATTGAAAGAATGCCATGTCCTTACTCGATGCACCTGCTCTTAGCGCCATCGCTAATCCGTCTCCAGTAGCAACTGATGGGTTTGTGGTTCTCTCCCATAGTTGGCCACATCCTCCGGTCGCAATCAATACGGCATCAGCAGATATCGCTTCCATTTCACCACTATCAAGGCAAAGGCACCAAATTCCCTTGATTCCTTTACTAGGGTCGCCATGCTGTCTTTGGATTAGATCGACTCCTAATGTATGAGGTCTCATGGTAATTTTATCACTCTTTGAAACCGCTTCTGTTAGAGCCCTCTCAATTTCGGCTCCAGTAGCATCCTTTGCGTGTAATATTCTGCGAGCAGTATGCCCTCCCTCTTTTACAAAATGGAATTCCTGACCATCTTTTTCGAACTGTACTCCAGCCTTTAGAAGGTCTCTGATTCTGTCTCCTGCTTCCTCAACAACCAACCTAACGACAGTTTCGTCGCACAAACCATCACCTGCTGCTAAAGTATCGGAAATATGTGCATCCTTTCCTTCTCCATCTGTTTTGTCGAGAATACCTGCGATTCCACCTTGTGCCCAATTTGTGGAGGAATCTTTTGGCCTTTGCTTGGTAATGATGACAACATCATGACCAGCTTCATCCAAGCGTAGTGCAGCAAATAGCCCCGCTATGCCGCTACCGATGACCACGATGCGAGACATTGTCTTCGACTAGCCGTGGAGACTTACACATTCAAATGTGACCCCTAGATATGTGCGACATCAATAAGTCACTTGTCTTCTACCCTATCAACATGGGACTGAAGAAGAAGTTGGCTGCATTGGTCGGCTTGGTTCTCATATCTGTCTCAATTGCGAATGTAGAACTCGGGGCTTTGATGAATCTAGATCCGCCTCAAAAATTGATTTTGGCTAGGGCGGCAGACCCAGGTTGTAACGCAGATGATATTCAGAAAGATTTGGATGCAGGCGAGGCGAATGCCTGTGTCACTAATCCTGGCGTTTGGGACGCTCCAGATCTTCTCCTCCTTGGAGAAGGAATACTCATCTTTTTGGCATCCTTCATGAGGTGGCCAAGAAAAGGACGTTGGGCAATTCGCATACGAAAAATGGCGATTGTGTCAGGTGTAATTCTTTGTGGAATTGCTCTTGCTGATAGGTTTGACAAATTACCCGGTACCTCGTCTGAAGATATCGCCTCCCTGTTGCCTTTTCCTGCACCGGCTATTGCAGTCCAAATTGGCCTGTTCGCCGCAGGTATTTTCCTAATTCGAGGTCCAAAGTACAAAATTCATTTTGAGAAAGAGAAGAAGAGGAAAAAAGATAGAAATTATTCTCATCAAGAATTGGACCTTGCATACAAACAGGGCGGTAACTTGGGTTCCCTTTCCAAGGCAGGAAAGAGCAAAGGTATTGCGAAATACAAGACTGTTGGTGAATTGTGGGGACATCAAGGATTGGCTGTTTACGAAGATGCCTTCGAGGGTGGAATGCGAGATAGTTTTGCAATGACTGCAGGGCGAACATGTCACTTGTGTAATGGAGAGGGATGTGCTGGTTGTTCCTACAGTGGAGTTTTCTCCTGAATGTGCCACTACGGCTATTTTTACACTATCCAAGAATGGGGCTCTCGCGAGCGCGAGACTCGTAACCTTCAAAACCCCCCTCGTCTCCTTTGTGATTTAACGTCAAGGTTTCAGTACCTTGATTATGAGGGAAAGGGATGTTTCTAAAATCACTCGAAGTTGAGAATTTTAAATCCTTCAAGGGAGAAGCAGTAATTCCATTCGACCGTGGTTTTACAGCAATCACTGGGCCGAATGGTTCTGGCAAATCCAATTGTGGGGATGCGATACAATTTGTGTTAGGTGCACGTTCAGCAAAGGTGTTGCGTGCTCAAAATTCAAAGGATTTAATTTTCAATGGTGGAAAATCCAATCGCCCTGCAAGAAATGCCAAAGTCACTTTGGTTTTCGCTAACCCTACTCTAACAAACGGTAGGAGGAGGCTTCCTCTCGATTCGGACGAGGTTAGAATGACTAGGGAAGTAAGGCTAACCAAATCGGATAATACAGTTTCAACTTATCTTTTGAACGGGGAGGAAAGCAATCAGAAAGCATTCCACCGAATCCTTGGGCAAGCAAATGCAAGGCCAGATGGATACAACATCGTTCTACAAGGAGATGTTACAAGACTGTCTAGCATGACTTCGATGGAGCGCAGGAAAGTTTTGGATTCAGTGGCAGGTGTCACATCTTATGATGATGAAATCCGTAAAGCAGAGCGCCAAAAAGGCCAAGTTGAAGATTACATCGAGAGGATTTCACTAGTTGAATCCGAGCAGAAAGACCAATTGAAGAAATTGGAAAAGGAGAAGGCCGTCGCTGAAAGAGCGAGAGAGACGAAGGAAGAGTTTGATGCAGCCCATGTTATCTTGCAACAATCTCGCCATCACACCGCAAAGGCGGAAATAGCACACCACGCTGATGAACGAAACCGATACCTTGGCGAGGCAGCAGAACTAGAATCACAAGTTAAAGCCGCAGAAATCGTACTTCTAGAACTCGATGATAGAATCGGTGAACTTCAAGCACAAATCTCTGAGGCTATGGGCGGAGATAAGAGTGGACTCAACAAGCAAATAGGCGAATTACAGGTCTCTCTGGCTTTGAAGCATGACCACATAGAAGAAGCGGAGTCCGCTGATATCGAAGCAAAAGAACAACTCGCAGAACTCGAAGAGATGATTACAGCGGCAAAGTCTGACCTTGCCGAACACGAATCTAGCCTAGTCGCAGCAAAAGAAGCATTGGCAACTAGCAAGAAAGCATTTGCAGAAACAGAGGCCATCGAAAAGGAAATCCGTGAGTCGCTCGAGAACTCAGGAGCTGCAAATGCAGCCCTTTCAAATGCGCTATTAGAAGCAAATTCACGTCTTGAATCTTGCAGAGAGTCAGTCAATTTAGCAAAAATAGATGTTGAAAAGGTTGCAAACCAAGCAGATCTAGTTGCTGAACAATTATCGGCAGCAGAAGAATCGGTTGAGGATGCAAGGCTTGCATATGATGACTTACAATTGCAGGTTGAGGAACTTGGAGAGTCAGATCCAGATACTGATAGAACTGCATTAGCAGAGGATTTGCGCAAGGCTCAATCGGCAGAAAAGAAACTCATCGAGAATGCAACAGCCGTCAACAACCGCCTCCAGGAGGCCGAGAGAAAACTCTCAGCAGCTCGCACTGAATTGGATAAGCGGTCTGGAAGCAATGGAATGGCTCCGGGTGCTGCGGCGGTTATGGCTGCAAGAGATAGAGGCGAACTAAGAGGAATAATAGGTACAATTTCTGAACTATGTGCTCCAAAAGACCCTGCTCACGCAGATGCTCTAGCAACTGCAGTAGGTGGTGGAATGAATTCAGTTGTTGTTGAAAATGACCAAATGGCTGCCGAAGCAATGGCTCTCCTCAAAAGCAAGCGCCTCGGTAGGGCTACCTTCCTTCCACTCAACAAAATGCAAGCTAATCGCCCTTCTGGAAAGGCTGCTATGTCCGCAAATAAGCCCGGTGTGCTAGGTTTTGCACATGAGCTATTGGATTATGACCCAAGGATTGCAACTGCGGTAGCCTATGCATTAAGGAATACTCTAGTTGTAGACAACATAGGAACTGCTCGCAGACTTATGGGTGGAGTAAGACTTGTTACTCTAGGTGGCGAGATTACCGAACCTGGCGGTGCTATGGTTGGTGGAAGTAAGCAGAGAATGAAGACTGGCTTCGGCGGTAAGATTCACGGTGCAAGCGAGGTTGAGACGCTTGTTGGTGAGGTACAACGCTTGTCTGTAATGGCCGAAACGGTTTCATCAGCATTGAATCAAGCAAGGACAAAGCAAAATGAAATTCGAGGCAAGATTAACTCCTTAGCAGAGGATGATCGTTCCATTAAATTAGGGACACTGAAGGCAGAAATCGATATCGCCTCCAAAGAATTGACCAAGGCGAAAGGCGCTGCTAGCGAATTACAAAGAAGGCTTTCAAACCTTGAATCGGACCATGTCGGAAAGGTGCAGATGCTTGAAAATGCAAAATCAAAGTTACTTCAGGCAGAATCTGACAGAGAAAAAGCCGAAACTGATGTTAGTAATGCTAGCCCAGATGGAATCAGGCAAAGATTGCTGGAAGCACAATCGATGCGAATGGAGGCAGAAGGTGCCGCTAACATGGCTCAAGTCACTCTTGAAAGTGGTCAAGAGAAGGGTGATTTGCTCGCCGACAGACTTGATTCTTTGACATCTAGAGCAGATGAAATTCAGGCAGATATGGCTGGAAGAGAAAAATCAGTAAGAGGTTGGAAGTCCTCTATAGAAGAAGAAACTATTCTTCTGAAACAAAAAGAAGAAGAGCGTGCATCCCTACTTGAAGAGCATGAAGAACTCGACAATGAAAGAAAAGATTTGGTCGAAGAAAGAGCGGAAGTCAAAGCGAATGCAAACCAAAAGGCGACCTCTGCAATCAATTGCCGCTCTATGGCAGAAGATATCGCAAACAGTCTTGCAGTAAGGGAACAGAGCCTAGCCGACCTATTGGTCGAAATGGCTGCAGAATCGATACCTGTTGCAGAAGAAGATGCGGACTTACCAAACGTTGGAGATGCACAAAAATCAGTCAATACGCTGCGAAGAAAACTCGACAAGTTTGGCGACTTCAATATGCTAGCAATCGAGCAATACGACGCTTGTAAGGCACGACTAGATGAGATGAAGGACGATTTCAAAACTCTGCAACAGAGGAGAAAGCAACTTATCGATATCACAGATAAGTTGGAGAGTCAGAGGAAGACTCGCCTCCTGTCCACTCTGAAAGAAGTTAACGAGAATTTCAAAATCGTATACAATCGCCTCTCCAATGGCGGTCGTGGTGAACTATTCTTAGAGAACCCAGACGAGCCGTTCAAGGGCGGATTAGACATGTGGGCCCAGCCTAGAGGTAAGTCGAACAAATCTAGACTTCAAGGACTATCGGGTGGAGAGAAATCAATGGCTTCACTTTCCCTTATTTTCGCAATACAGGACCACGATCCAAGTCCATTCTACTACTTTGATGAAGTCGACCAAAACCTCGACGTTCCAAACTCGAAGCTAATTGCTACAGAATGTAGGAACAGAAGTGAAGCGGCACAGTTCATCATGGTAACACTGCGCAAGGTTTCTCTCGAACTTGCAGACCACCACATTGGAATAACACATGGTGGAGATGGATGTTCTCGAAGAATTGTTGACTTCGATAGAGAAAGAGCAATTGAATTAGGGGCAGAAGCTGAAAAGGAAGCCAGCAACGCTGCTGAAAAGAACCACTCAAGAATTGAAGAAGCGAGAATTATCGCTGAAGAAATGCCTGAGGTTCCCGATGCCCTACCTGCCCCTAAGAGCCTCGGTGGTTTGCTGAAGCACATGGAATCAGAAGACTCAGAGACGGAGGCAACAGGCTTCCTAGCCCTGTCTGAAAGGGCAGAAGACATGTCGGAAGAAATTGAGGAGAGACAGAAAATAGTCTCTGAATTACTCGCACATGATGAAGAGGAAACCGAAATTGAAAACGAATCAGAAAAGGAGGTTTGATTTTGCAACAATCAGCCCTTGACGATTGGTTTTTGCGTCAAGATATTCTTGACCAACTGATGAGTCAAGACGAGGATGTAAGTGAAGCAGAACGCTATGCTGACAGAATTATGCGAATCGCTCAGGAAGACAGCGCAGAACATCAAGTATTGAGCGATCCTTTCGATAGGTCTGTTGCTCTAGTTCTCTCGCTAGTAAAGGAAGAAGGCATGGACCCTTGGAATATCGATCTCTCAGCATTCCTGAAATTATTCACTCAACGGGTCAGGAAAGAAGCATCTGGACTCGATTTACCAGCATGCGGGCGATTAATCAGAATGTCTTGGGAAGTATTGACTCAACAGGCTTCAACTCTATTTGACAGAGTGATCGCACTAGATGTAGATGATGAAGATGATTTCATCGATTTTGGATGGGAATCCGAGTATGATGATGAGGAATTCATTTTCACAACTACTGTACTGGAAGGTATCGCAGACAATCACCTCCCAGGTTTCTTCGGTGAAAGAATGCGTCGTGACGAGGGGCGGCCATCTACTCTTGGAGAGTTACTTTCAGCATTGAAAGACGCATGTGATGAGGCTGAAATCCTCAAAGCAAAGGAAGAGAATCGTAAGGCGCACGCTGAAGAATTGAAGAATATGCTCGATAATGTCGGTTCTAGGATGCACAACGAAGACATGGAAGGTGATATCAGAAGATGTTGGACTGCTATGCGTGCGGTTACTTCTGCTAGAGGAGAATCAATTGTTCCAGTCTCTGAGGTTACAACAGAATTGGAAAAGATATTGATACAAACATTCGGTGAAATTCCAGAAGGTTATGCTGTTGAATCGAAGATCACATCATTTGTTTCAGGCCTATTTTTGACCCATCGTGGTTATGCTTGGATTAGCCAAGAAGGCCCTGAAGACCCGATTATGTTAGAAGATAGGTGGCCTAATGCTGGCACATTTGAAGAAGCTACAGAATTGGGTGAGAAGTTAATCGCCGATGATTATGAGTCTATGAAAGAGGCTGAAACTGAGTCTATGCGCCATGCAGCAAGATTGGCAGAGAGGGCTCAAGCAGCACTCGAAGCTGAAAAAGAAAGACTCAAAGAAGAGGAACTGGCAAAGATTGCTGCAGAGTCAGATTCAGAGGATCCAGAAGACTGGTTGGTCGAGTGAGGAGTTGTTTACATGTCTGAAATCCCTTTGGAAACATTACTAGAAGCAACCTTGTTTAGCGCAGGACGCTCGCTGAGCATTCAAGAGTTATCTGAAAATTTAGGTTACGAGGATGAGGAGATTCTCGAGTCGATGAATAATCTGCAATCAACTATCAAGAGACGCAGAGGTGGAGGCTTACAAATCGTTGAGATTGGCGGTAAATGGGCAATGGAAGTAAAGCCTGGAATAGCAGACCACCTCCCAAAGGAGACAAAGTCAGAATTGCCTCCTAAACTTTTGAAGGCTGCTGCCCTTATCGCATATCACCAGCCTATGCCTCAATCACGCTTAGTCGAATTACTCGGACAAAGAGCCTACGACCATATTAGAGAATTAGCTCAAGCAGGTCTAATCGGGCGAAGAAGGGATGGTAATACTCGAAGATTGACAACTACACGTCGTTTCTCTGAAATGTTTGGATGCCCTCATACGGACAGAAAGAAGGTTAGAGCATGGTTTAGAGAGATGGTTACTTCATCAGGTATGCTTGACGGAATGGAAGGCAAATTGGCACTGAGAGATGAAGTTGATACAGAGGGCGGAGTCCAAACAACTCTCGACATCGCAGAAGATGAATGATTATCCGTTTCGGATTTTCTCAAGAGTCTCTTTGACCAGTTGTTGGGTAACCGGTCCAGATTGCGAGTTTACGATCCTTGCAACTTGCTCTACCTCTTCCCCCACAGCGCCCGCACTCACGGCCATGTTACGTGCATGCAACTTCATGTGGCCTGCTTGTATTCCACTTGTTGCTAAAGCACGCATTGCGCCTAGGTTCTGAGCAATGCCTGCAGCAGCCATAATTCCTGCAAGTTCTTGTGCGGATTCTACTCCTAGAATCGAGAGGTTTGCACGAGCAGCAGGGTGAACTTTGGATGCACCACCAACAATTCCCACTGCCATCGGTGTCTCAATGCTTCCAACTAGATTTCCTTCGCCATTCCTTTCCCACCTTGTCATCGATGTATAGGAACCAGTTTCTACAGATGCCCAGGCGTGACAACCAGCCTCAATCGCCCTCCAATCCTGACCACAAGCAAGAGCAATTGCGCTAATTGCATTCATTATGCCTTTGTTGTGAGTTGTAGCTCTGTACGGGTCTGCCATTGCAAAATGGTGTGCTTCCAATATTCCTTTGATGATCTTACTGCCATTTTCCCTTGTACCATCATCGGATAGTTCCTCGGGAGTAAACTCTGCAGTTACTTTGGCTAAGCGATGGGTTGCAAGATTCGAAAGGATGCGTAGGTGCACTCTTCCTGCGGTTATTTCTTCGATTTTGCCACTAACTAATTCCGCCATTGTGTTGACTGCATTAGCACCCATGGCGTCTCTAGTATCGACTAGCAGGTGAACAACTAGCATTGGTCCAGACATAGTGTCAATTTCTCTGACTTCAATGTCTTTGCAACCTCCTCCAAGTCTAATCATTGTTGAAGGCAGGGAGTTGCACATAGCCATTAACTCATACTTTGCGGTAAGAATTGCTTCCTTTGCCGCACTGAGGTCCTCAATCTCTAAAATTTGAATTTGAGCAATCATGACAGGATTGTCATTGTTTGTTCTGAAACCGCCCATTTTGAGGCAGCGTTTTGCCATATTACTAGCAGCTGCCACAATACTGGATTCTTCAACGCAAAATGGGATTAGGTACGCCTTCCCATCGATTACGAAGTTCGTAGCGACCCCTACAGGCAAGGACATTGTGCCAATCACATTTTCTATCATTCTATCTGCAGCAACCTCTCCCAACTCTCCATGGCTAGCCAGGGCATCAACTTCATCGGGGGATAGAGATGATAATTTTGCAACCTTTTCTCTTCGCTCCGATACTGACAATTTGTAGAATCCAGAAAGCCTGCTGTCTTCGACTGGCATAGTGGTTGCCTCCGGGTAAAGCCAAAGGTCTGCACTTGATGAAGAAACCGGCGATTAACGCTTTTTTTAACGCGTTAGCATGCCGTTAACTATGTGTTATTTTAGCCATATACAACAATTCGGTAGTTGATTTAACGTGTCCTAACAGTCTCCAAAAGGGTAGCATGGGAGTGAAACATCATATACTCTGTAATTCCCAATGCTATCATGAGCGAAGATTCACCACCTTTGGGCATACCAGGTCTGAGAAATAATCCGTTTCAGGCTAGGCCATTGGAGAGAGGAAGATCAGAACTTCTTGTAGGGAGAGATGAGTTAAGTGCAAGATGGACTAGATTCATCAAAGCTAGAAATGCTAGGATGATTTTACTGATTGGTGAAAGTGGAACAGGACGTTCATCCTTGATGAGATGTTTATCTGAAGAGACCCAAAAAAGTGTACATCTAGACATGTTTCCTGATTCTGAGTACGCCAAAAAAAT
Organism: Methanobacteriota archaeon; assembly: GCA_011525095.1. Classification (GTDB taxonomy): domain Archaea; phylum Thermoplasmatota; class Poseidoniia; order Poseidoniales; family Poseidoniaceae; genus MGIIa-K1. The sequence goes on along the minus strand of WTIV01000053.1, from coordinate 15,233 downwards.
ACTGCACGAAATTTTCGTTTCGTTTGTAGGTTTTGAGGTTCCCTCCAGCACCCCCGAGATGGTGTCCAGATTGGTACTAGAAACTGAGAAATCAACAGGAGATCTTCCCCTTATTGCACTTGATTATGCGAATGTAGACGGAAAGAAACTCTCAGAGGTCCTTTCCACGCTAGTCGCTCCATTTGAGCGTATGAATGCACTTGTGGTAGTAGTGCTTTCCACAGAACAAAGGGCTCAATGGCCTACAAATCTAGTAAGCAGGTTTGACCATGTAGACATTATTGGTTCGCTAGAAAGAGATGAAGTACGCAAATTGTGTGAATCTAGGATGGCCACAACAGCCAACATCTCATGGACAATGCCAGAGGCTGCATTAGATTACGTGATGGAGAATACCTCTGGAAATCCATCCAAAGTCATGAGATTAATGCGAGACCTCGTTGATGAAGAGAGAGCAAACCCTAGAGATGTCAAATTTGATCCAGTCATCCAAAACCCTAATCCTGGTGCCTTGATAGATGAAAGTAGCATCGTTAGTATTGATGAAATTCTAAACGAAGAGTTAGTGGAGACAGAGATGCCGATTTTTGATTTGAACCTAGACAAGTTAGAGGAAGAGCCTGAAACGATTTACATGGAGGATTCTGGAATCAACTCAATGCCAGTAAGTGGGCCGTTTAGTGGCCTTGCAGCTAGAAATCGAGATAACAAGCATCTTGCACCAAGATTTGACAAAACAAAGGCCAAGCCAGCACAAAGAGAGCCTGAGGGTGGAGATGCAAACGAACTATGGCTTGCAAACGAACCAAATGCAGTCCTCGCACCAAAAAGCGTGCCCGTTGTTGATGAACCACTTATCGATGACCAAGTTGATGATTACTTTGAATCAAACGAAGATTTTGAACAGGAGGTAGCCAGAAGCGGGAACGTTGAAGGCTTGTTGGGGCAGTTATTCGAAGCACTGAACGTCCCAGATGGTCATAGTTTGGCAGAGTTGCTAGCAGGTATGCGAAGACCGGTTATCGGTCAAAGAGAGAGTAACGCCCTTGATGTACATACATTGAGGAATCTCTCGAAGAATGAAGCAGTCCTAGTCGAAGTATCATCGACTAGGGAATTATCACCATCTGATTCAAGATTACAGGACCGGCTGAAGATAGGCAGGCCAAGGATGTCACAGATGTGTAATCGTCTCTATAGAGCAGGAATCTTGTCGGTCCAGCAAAGAGGTCGTTCTAGGATGTTCAAATTAACAAATGATGCTAGAGCCCAAATGGTGGCTTGGGGCATAATGGAGGCGAGCGTATGAGTTGGTCAGTTTCTAGGTCTTATCAATCGCCAGACATTATCTCTACAACTTGCAGCGTCGGAAATGATATTCTAATCGCTTGTCGATTAGAAATCATACTACGAGATGAAGAACCCAATCAGAGATGGAAAAGATCTCTACCATCCCGAGACCACTCTTCCGCACCTGCATCGGGAGAAATCGGAGTACTATGCGGGCACGGATTCCACCTTCTGAGCGTTAGTGACGGTTCGCAAATAGGTGAAGGTCGTTCTACTACAGGCGGTTTCAGTGGTATCTTAGCCAGACCAGGCGGTGGTTGGGTCCTATCCTGTCGTAAAGGCCAGTTGCATGTATTCAATGCCGAAGGAAGAGGGATAAAGAGGCTGGATGTAGGCAGAGTTCGCAGACTTGTTGGCTGGTTTGATCGTGAACATCTAATGTGGCAAGACGATGATGGTAAACTCAGATGCGCTAGGCTAGCAAATGAAAATTCTCAGCGTCTTTTGGAGGATAGAGTATGGTCATGGGTCAGTTCCATGTCTGGTGGTAGAGTATTGCTTCAATCAGCTGATGGTATGCTGTGGGAAGGTTCTCCACATCCCTATGGCTGGGACAGCTTATCCACTATCGACACAAGATCACTCGAACCACTATCTGCTCACAGGGCAGGGGACGGTTGGTGGGTCCTATCGATTGAAGGTGGTTTACAATGTATGACTGAAGATGTTTCAATTAAGTCAGCAAACACTGACTTAGGAGACTACTTGGTTGGTTTGGCTGCAGATACAATGGCTACGGTGAAACGCAATGGTCTAGTTAGAATATGGAGATCCGCGGAATTAATGCAGTTGAGAAGAGTTGAGATGCAAAAAATGGTGGCTGAAGCTCAGGTTGCAAGTGACTGGGAGGAGAGAAGGAGGATTTTCAAGCGAGCATGCGATGCTGAAGACGAGGGTAGAATCTCTCTAGCCATCGACCTCTATGAATCTCTAGGTAGGACTTCAGATGTTAACCGATTGCTTGCAAGACAAAGAGGTGAGTAAATGGTTGATGATAGGGTTACCACATCTAAATTGGAACATTACCTCAACCTCACAAAAATGGCCAGAGAAAAAGCAACCAGAATTCATGAGGAGGGTACTCCTGAGTATATGCAATTGGATATCCTATTGAGGATGGCAGATGATTATGCTAGCGATGCTAAGCATTTCATGGATACTGGTGATTACGTCAGAGCATTTGGAGCAATAAATTACGCTCATGCTTGGATTGATGCAGGAGTAAAGCTACGGCTACTTGACGGCCATGGTGATGATAACCTGTTTACGCTTCCTTAGTTTGAGTGTGTGCTAGCAAGTTCTGCTAGTCTAGACAATTGATTTTGAATCAGGATCAATTTTTCACTTGCTTGCCGTCTAAATGGTACCAGTGCCTCATCTAGTGGCATGGATAATTCATAGATGTGGGATGGTCTACCTCTTCCATTGCTATTCATAGGGACGATATTAATCACACCAAGTTCGTTTAATCTATTAATTGCGATTGAAACATCTGGTTGCCTCAATTCACAACATCTCTGCAAATCGATTGACTTTGAAGGTCCATACTTGTGTAAGCAAATTAGCGTTTTAGCAATGTTATGGCCGACTCCCAAAGAGATTAGCAAGTCAATCATTTCATGGTTATCAGAGTCGGTTGTATTGTCAAAACCTACAGATTTTTGAGTCGACACAATTTGTATGTAATTATTTCAGTATATGAATTAATCACCGGCATATGTAATCAAACCATTCTAAGATGAGTTCTGCCACTCACTTCAACCCAGTTTAGGTTCGACTTTGATAGTCGGCGTTTTAATTCGGTATCAACGGTCAATATTGGCCAATTATTTTCCACAGCCACGGCGAATAATTGGTCGTCAGTATGTTTTCCAGAATCGATTGGTGCTACCAACATCTCAGACTTTGCTTCTAACATTGAAATCATTAATTTTGGATTGTTTAATGATTGTAATTCTGAAATCACATTGGGGACTATTGCCAAGTCTTTGTAACCGCAACATTCTAGCAAAGCGAGGTCGATGTTTATTCCAGCCTCGATGACTGCGACCCAGCCGCAGGCATCAACAAGGACCTTTTTCATGAAAATCACTCGATTGTTCCGTGCCCGATAAGTCGCCATCTAGAACCTACGCGTCGTGATAATGAGATTCTTTGACCGCTGTCAGCACAGATTGGTAAGCGCAGGGATAGAGTTGCTTTGCCTTTCTTAACGTTTGAAACGACTCCCACGCTAGTTGCAGTTGCTACGTTTACCATCAACATCTCATTAGAGCGAAGAGGCATAATCGGTGAAGCATCTTCTCCTTCTCCAGCAACCATATTCTCCATAAGGTTGACAGCTATATCCACGGTGTCTCTTACTTCTGGAAGGTCTCCAACCTTTGCAACGACTTGTCCAGATAGATTATCTGCAGTTGTAATTGCAGGATCTAGTGGTGTTGCCATTCCACAAAGTCCACCAGCATGCATGTTGTCAAGATTCAAGCCTCCACCTTGCATGCTGATTACCTTAGAGCGAATTGGCTCGTAGTGAACCTTGTTACCTTTCTCAATTTTTCTTCCAGGTCCTATGAGAATCTCATCATCGATGTTGAATTGACCTTCAACTATACTGCCCCCGATTACTCCTCCTTTCAACTTGGTCGGGCGAGTACCAGGCTTGTTAATGTCAAACGAGCGTGCTACGTGCATGATTGCACGCTTGTCTTGTGAGCGGTCAGGTGTAGGAATTGTCGCCTCAATTGCTTGGATTAAGATGTCTAGGTTCACATCGTGGTGAGCAGATACTGGGATAATCGGTGAATTTTCAGCAATAGTTCCTTTCAGGAAATCCTTGATTTCTTTATGGGATTCTAGTGCCCTTTCTCGACTAACTAAGTCGATTTTATTTTGAACGATTACTATATTCTCGATTCCCGCAATTTCTAGAGCCATCAAGTGTTCTCTTGTCTGGGGTTGCGGGCAAGTTTCATTTGCTGCAACCATCAACATTGCACCATCCATGATGCTGGCCCCGGTGATCATAATCGCCATCAGAGTCTCGTGCCCGGGTGCGTCTACGAATGATACAACTCTCTGCAATTCGGTTGCATCGTCATTTCCGCCACCAGGTCTCTTACCTGTTGCGTAATACTCGTCATCACTGGTTTTGTAGAAAGCAGTGTCTGCATATCCTAGTTTGATAGAAATACCACGCTTTCTTTCTTCTGAATGAGTATCGGTCCAAACTCCAGATAGAGCCTGAGTTAGAGTGGTTTTACCGTGGTCTACGTGTCCGACCAGGCCAATGTTGACTTCGGGTTGTGCAGGAAGCTTGCGTGCCATGCTTCCCTTACCCCCAATACCTCAAGATCAGCCTCGCGGCTTCACTCACTGCTCTCCTCATCAGCGCCGAGGATGTCAGCGAGGCTCTTGTTTGCAGCCTCGATTACTTTGAGATTGATTTGTCGGGTATCTTGGGTGATTGTATTTCCACGGAAGTTGCGTCTCTTGCGCATTCCGTCAGGCTTGTAGCGGAATCTCTTCTTCTCTCCACCCTTTGCCTTGTGAACTAGGTTGTGTCCTTTGAAACCGGTTGAAGCGGTTACAAGAACTGATTGGCGAGTTCCACCATCCAAGTCAGACCTCATTGGTGTTCCAGTTTTATCGGAACCACCGGTGATTTCTAATTTGTATCCTGCAAGAGTTTTGTCACCTTCTCCGACGAAGATACCATCGACTACGTCGCCGATTCTCTTACCTAGGAATTGGGATTGGTTGTTCCCACTAACCGTTAGGTTGTAGGAGCGTCCTCCGTTGTTTGGATTTGTGTCATTGACCACTGCGACGAAAGTACCATCTGCCATGTTATCAACTCTTGAGCAGCCTGCCGACATGGGACGGGTATTTAGCCCCTTTGTGCGACATAAATGGGATTATTAACGGCGTAGTCGACTTGGAATCAGTGTTTCAAGACGTCTTTCCACGTCACTGGGAAGCATATGAGGCATCGAAATATGTTGTGTCCTGCCTCTTCCTACTTCTGATTTAGCGGTCTTTGTCACGATGATGTCTTCTTGTGCCAGACGCTTCAGATGCTTCCAAAGTGTAGTGTGCCCTTTAGGTGACTGGTCATATTCCTCGCAGACAACGTGATACAGCTTTTCTGCCTCGCCGCTTGTCACGCGTTCCTCTTTCTTCAGACGTCTGCACAATCCTAGCAAAATCATCATTGCATGGGGCGGCAAATTTTCGATATTCAAAGAATCCACATTTGCAGGCATCGTGACTACTGTTCTCTGAACATCTTTTGCCTCTATAATTGAGCGACCTGCGGCCTCAGCGCGCTTTGCAGCTCCCTCCAAGAGTTCTATTGCTTGGCGTGCATCACCGGAAGGTGCAGCTGCCTGTGAAATCAAATCGAGAATCTCTGTAGGACAGGTACCTGTAACCAAACCTAGATTCATTCTCTGTTCGATAATTCTCTTGAGTCCGTTTTCATCATATGGAGGGACTCTGACGTGGTTTGACCTACCAACCCGCGATAAAACAGCATTTTCGAGTAAGTCTAGTACTTGCTCCTGGCTGATCATAATTGTAGAGAGTGTGCCAACACCTTCTCTATCCTCGTCGATTCTCATAAGTTTGTAGATGATGTCATCGCCGGAGCGCCTCAATAGGTGGTCCACCTCATCAAGTACGACGATTAGGTGAGTGTTACTGCTTTGTAACATCCTTCTCAAACTGGTTAGTAATTCTCCAACTCCAAGACCACGGTCAGGATGGCCGGGGTCAAGATCTTGGACAATTTTTTGCATAACTCTTGATGGAGTAGCAGCGTTTCTGCAGTTAACGTGGACCTGTTTAATATTCCTTTTATCGCTCAAGTGCCGAATGATGTCGTGACAGAAACGCTTTGCTAATACGGTTTTACCGGAACCAACCGGGCCGGTAATCACCACCCTACCTGTTCCTTCAGGGTGTGCGATACTGCCTAGTATTGCAGCTAATTCTCCCTGCAGGTCTTCCCTACAAACCAAGGTTTCTGGAACGTAATCAAAGCCAAAAACCTCTGGTTTGCTGAGGATTAATCCCGCACCGATGCGGTCTAGATATGAACTCATGACTACAGATGGTCATCGTCTATGGTTATTGAACTTTCAACTCAGAAGACCCTCTCAAGGTATCTCATCGAACTGATATCCAGTTTCCCACTTCTTTTCTCCGAGTGCGACTTCTAGTTCGAACGGAGTAACTAGTGGTTTTGCGTATTTGACTGAGTCATCGATAGCAATTCTTGGACATGCTGTGTTAACAAATGCGTCCACTGGATAGAAATCAATCAACTCAGGTCCTACATGCTCTAAGGCTAGCAGGTATCCTTTCTTGCCGTGCTTTGCAAGAGTTCTCTTCAGTTTGAGTGCTAGACTTCGCCTCATCTGACCCGGTTTTTCTCCGATTAGAATAGCAAAATTCTGTGAGTCCTGGATTGCCATTATCAATCCAAATCGTTGTCTCAAGATTCTTTCAATCCTTTCAGCACCCATCTCAGTAGCGTCTCCTGTGTAGGGGTCGAGCATAGCGAGAGGCTTTCCAGTATGTAAGGCAAGTCCAATCGGGTGGAAGTCGCCGCTACCAAGGAAGAGATAATGTCCAATTTCATCATCGTCACCAGAGTAATTGCAGCCCAAAACTTGTCCAGGGAAGGTTAGCCTAGCGCCACCAACGGGAACTTCGACCTCAAATCCAGCGTCTTCGAAACGTTTCTTGTAATCGAAAACCAAATGCAGATGCTGAATGGATGCAACGAGTCCCAATTTAGCACCTTTTAGAGGAGCAATCCTGCCAACAGCATCCAAAAATCTCTCCTGGGCTTCTTCTTCGCTTAAATCGCCAGCATTGTTCTCTGCAAGTCTTGATTGAGCGATTGCTCTGTGCTGAGCAAGAATTGGTAGAACTGGGTCTATCGCAGGGTCACCATCGTACGTTACGTTGATGAATTGAGTAGGCATTCCTGAATCGATGTTCATCTGTGAATGGCCCATGTGTGCGACTAATTCGACACCCATCATTTTCATTTTATCATGAACTAAATCACATGCTCCATAACATGGGTCTGCGGCAAGAATTACCTTAGCCGAGGTTTCATCTTCGATTTCATCCATCATTTCCAAGGCCTGCATTTTCAGGCCCTCAGGTATCTGTAGAGCAACAAGCCGGTGATCGTGTCCTTTGATTCTCTCGATTAATTCATCGAGTTCGAAATCGTGTCTTTCAAGGTCCATCAAATCACACCGGTTCTATTCTTTTTCCGGAATGCGATTCAGCCTTCTGCTAGGAAATCGACGTACTCGTCGGGTTCCAGGAGATTTTCCATATCAACATCGTGAGGATTTAGAATAATAATCCACCCTAAGTCGTATGGCGAGTCATTTACCAGTTCTGGGTTAATCTCTACTTCGCCGTTCACTTCTGCAATCTCGCCAGCGAAGGGACTCGGGAAGGTGAGTTTTTCTTCAGCTGTCCAGATTGAAAACAAATTTTGCTCTTCATCGACTTCGGTTTCAGCGTGTGGAAGGATAACTCTGAGGATTTCTCCTATATCAGCGGCAAGGTAATCTGATACTCCGATTACCAAGCGGTCATCCTTTTCCTGGTACCATAGGTGGTCCCTAGAGTACTTGCGGCTGTGAGCGATGCCGAATTCCATGACTTCTTCATCCATGGTATCAACCTTGAGCCGCCGTGAGGCAGGTAATATATGAACGCACTGCAAAAGTGAATTGCCAAGGCGCATCCCTAAAATGCTCTAACGATTTGGCCCGTAACATGCGCTTCGAGGAGACGGATGAACAGCAAATGATTCGCGAGATGGTAAGGGACTTTGCAGAGTCAGTCTTGCCCCCAACAATAGAGCACAGAGACGCAAATCAAATTCCTCCAGCGGAAGAATGGAAGCAGTTTATCGAGTATGGTCTGCAAGGAATTACAATCCCAGAAGAATACGGTGGAAACCCAGTCGATGACATCTGTGAATCAATCATCATTGAGGAACTAGCAAGAGTCGACCCTTCCTTTGCTGTAATGTTCTGTGTCCACGTAGGGCTGTGTGCAAAAACCATCGCTTTGCACGGCAATGAAGAACAGAAGCAAAACTACCTCCCTCGCCTAGCAGCGGGCGAAGTAGGTGCTTACTCACTCTCTGAAGCAGGCGCAGGTACTGACGCTGCAGCAATGGTGTGCAAGGCTAAGTTGTCAGATGACGGAACTCATTACATTCTCAACGGAGAAAAGATGTGGGTTACAAATGGTGCACAAGCCCAAATCTATGTGCTATTCGCAAAGGATGTTGACCATCCTGATTACGGTGTAAAGAAGCACGGTGGAAGCACTGCGTTCATTGTCGAGCAATCCTATGAAGGATTTAGCGTTGGCAAGAAAGAAGACAAATTAGGAATCCGTTCATCGGACACTTGTACCCTTGTCCTTGAAAACTGTAAGGTTCCTGTTGAGAACGTAATCAAGGGATCCGGCAATGGATTCGCAATTGCAATGAACGCACTAGACAATTCTAGAATTGGTATCGCTGCCCAAGCTCTAGGAATCGCACAGGGTGCTTACGAGGCAGCTCTGAAGTATTCACATGAGAGAGAGGCATTCGGAAAGCCAATCGCACACCACCAGATGATTACATCTTACTTGGCGGACATGGCAACAAGAATCGATGCAGCGAGACTTCTTGTTTACAAGGCATCATGGGCAAAGGAGGAGCACTACGAAAATGGTGGTCCAAGACACACCAAAGAGGCTAGTATGGCTAAATTGTACGCTGGTGATACCGCAATGTGGGTGACTGAGAGAGCGATTCAGGTTCTAGGCGGTTACGGATACACCAAGGAATTCCCAGTAGAGAGATTCTTCAGGGATGCTAAGATTACACAAATCTATGAAGGTACACAAGAGGTACAGAGAATTGTCATTGCAAGAGCGATTAAGCCCTGATTTGAACGTCTCAGTACATTCCAATGCCTACCATGGCATTGATGAACCAGTATGCGAGAAGAACCCCGATTATTGCCAATAATCCAATGAAAACCTTTGTTGGGATCTTGAGTATATCTTTCAATGCGAACAAAATCATCAATGGGATGAAGCAAACCATGCCATCTCCATTCGTAGGCAAAACTAGTATTACAAACAGAATTATTCCCAATCCAAGAAGGGTTAAATCGCTTACAGGCTTTGATTTTTCATCAACTTTGTTCCTAGATTTTGAAGATCTAGAATAAACTGTTTTGCCAGAAGGATTGATTGAAACAGACTCAGGTTTTGATCCAGACTTACCTGAATCAACACTTACCATGATTTTTGACCTCGAACAAGTGGCTTAAGTTTTCAGCCGTCAGACAATCTCACTTGATTCTAGTACAGGTCGCTTTAGACTCGGTGAAAAGTCGACCAGGCTAGCCCATAATTGGATTTCATCTCCCACTTTGAAGGACAAAATCTTCTCATCCATTTCAACTGGAACTTTCACGACTCCGATATATGGCCCCCCATCCAATAGTCCATGGACAGATTGCCCACCACGATATTTGGGGTCTCCAAGAAGTGTTCTCTCCATTTTCTCAATCTTTAGAGTTACAAGGAATTCACTGGTTTGTTTCTCCATCAAAGCCTTTCTTTCGCTAGAGAATCTTGCTCCTTCCATTTCAAGTAGTAGTCTCTCGAATTCTGTGTCAATTTCATCAGACATTTCTCCAGTAGCGTCAACTTCAGTAGAGTGGACTATTTTTTCTTCCACGATTGGCTCTTCAATGGACTCTACAGTATCTGGAATTTCATGCGTAGTTTCGACTTCCTTTGAAACCTCAGGAGTGGCTTCGATTTGGTTATCTTCATCGATAACCGAGTCATCGTTT
>WTIV01000053.1:0-4880 GCA_011525095.1 Methanobacteriota archaeon | reverse complement strand
AGTCATCGTTTACTTCGTCGAGTACAGCGTCGATTTCATCATCACTAAATTGAGCATTTTCGTCAACTTCAAATCCAAGTTTAGTCCATAGCGCATTCATTTCATGGAGGTCTAATTTGCTGTCTTGATTTAGGTCGAAATCCTTTATTGAATCCTTTACGATGAAAGCCGGGACGCTGAGTCCTGTAGCAGCGGTTAACGCTCCTGCAATTTCATCTGCATCCAACCTTCCGTCTTTGTTCATGTCTCCCAGCATCAGCATCTTTTCAGGAGTTAAATTCCTTGATTCGATTTGTTTCTTCAATTGGTCAAGAATGATATTACCCGCTACATCGGTAGCCTGCTCACCGGATTCATTTGTTGGCAGGTTTGTATTTACTGCGTACTTACCCGCCTCGATATTTTCCCGAAGTTTCTCTCTGCCCTGTTCTCTAAGTTCTTCAGCACGTTCAATCGCTCTCTCTCTGCTTGATTTGATGATGTGCGCAGTTCCTATTGCTCCAGCTCCACCAGCAACTCCAAGAGCACCTAATTTGAGAGCATTCTTTGCGATGTTAGAGTTATGTAGTGCCTCGATCTTTTGTTGACTTGAACCACTATCTACTCCGTAAGCACTTGCCAGGATATCTAGTTCATTTGTCGGTAATTCCTGAAGTTGTTTACCATTGCGAACTTCCGAAATTACTCTAGACATAATCTGAGTATTTTGGTCGTTGAAATGTGATGCTGCACCAACAGCGTCACCTTGGATTTGGTTTTGTACCCAGTTCCATTGGCCAGTACTATCCTGCTTGAGTACCATGGTGCCATCAGAACTTACGGCAGCACCGTTTGCCGAGACAATTCCGCCAGCGATTAAACCAAAAATTCCAAAGCAACAGCATGCAGAACCAAATGATGAATCGCCAGAGCCAATTGCGTTTTCTATTACAATCATTACAAGACCAAGAGATGCAGCCCAGCCACCAGCTGAAGTCAACCAGTTTGTGTTACCCTCGCCTTCGGACATGTCAAAGCGATATCGGGCTTAGTCATCAAGTTGATGCCGTCATGGCCAGTTTGGACGAGGCCATGATTTTGGGTCTCCATTCTGCCAAGGTATTGTACAGAGTGCGGTTTCCATTTGCTCTATATTCTCATATCCTCTCTCAATTTGAATTCTAAACAACCAATCCTTGAGCCTACCCAACTTGATTCCAGGGCTTAATCCAGTTCTTTGCATAATCCATTCCCCGTTAACCAAGCAATCAATCTTGGAGGGATAATTCAACGATTTATTGATCAAATCGGTATTGTCTCCTAAAGCCGATAACATCGATGAATGTGTTATGACCTCAGCGCCGAGAGTGTATCTATAGAGCCTTAATTCGTTTTGGTTTGGTAATTTTCCCAACAGGGAATGTAGGAATTTAGTACGATTAAATGTACTCTTTGATACTTTCAATCGCTCGAGAATGATAGTCAAATCATTTTGGTTTATTTTTGAAGAAATTAAAGCAAATCTTGCTTCAAGGTCCTCGGGTACTCTACTAACCAAATCGAACACCTCACAATGTAATGGGTAGCCAAATATCGCAGCAAGGATGCCGTCATCATTCATCCTACTGAGGACCTTACTGGCATTTTTCCCGGTAATAATTCTCGCTAATTCACTCCACACTCTTTCAATAGAGACCATTGCCAGCATCGCTCTATTTTCAACTAGGGCAATAGATAACTCATTTTCTGGTTGCCAAATTCCGTTTTCCTGTCTGTCCATAAAGCGATACGCTCTCAATATCCTCAAACCATCTTCAGACAGTCTTTGATTTGCATTTCCAACCGCTCGCAGACACTTGTTCTCGAGGTCTCTTTTACCTCCGAACGGGTCATGAAGAAGTTCCCTTGCAAGGTCGTACGCCATTGCATTAATTGTGAAATCACGTCTAGACAAGTCCGTCAATAGGCTATCTCCCCATTCTACTACGTCAGGTCTTCTTCCGTCTCCGTATCCAGTCTCAGTTCGAAGGGTAGTAACTTCGAACATAGATGTGCCACTCTTTACAGTAACCGTACCAAATTTCACACCAGTCGGAATGGTGTCATCAAATGACTCAATGACTTCATCTGGCGTGGCAGTAGTGCAAATATCGTATTCATGTGGGATTTTTCCCAATAATGAATCTCTAACGGCTCCTCCTACAACCCATGCGCCATATCCGCCGGCGCATAGTACATCCAATACGTGAGTAAGGTCTTCATTTTCTTGAAGAAGTGAAGGCGTGGACAAGCCTGTCACATCGGCGAGAAGGCCCTCCTCCATGGCTGGCGTGTAACTCACCCTTTCCAAAGCATTATCCCATGTATCTGCTTGGAAAAGGACATGTCATGGGAAGCAGAAGACGTTTCGTTAGTTCTTTTGGAGTGGTTAAAACCCCATGAAGAAATCAAAATAAAGAATCGAAACAAGTTGCTCGAGATGACGAAAAAATGGGGCGGTTTCACCAAACCGCTTCTAGTTGATTCTGTAACAGGCTCGATTTTGGATGGACACCACAGGCATTCAGTAGCGTTATCTCTCAATCTAAAGAGAGTGCCAGTAATCTTGATCGATTACCTGTCAGATGACGAAATTACAGTCGATGTTTGGCCAGGTTGCGGACTTGAATCGATTACAAAACAGGAAGTGATTGACATGAGTCTTAGTGATGAGTTGTATCCTCCAAAAACTAGCAAGCATACAATTTCCAATCACATGCCACCGATTCATGTGCTACTAGAGGAGTTATCCAAGCAGGAATAGTTACCGCTTAGTGGACTTTATTGCATCCCAAAGCTTGTTTCCTTTACCGTCGAGGTTTACTAAGTGCTTTGGATTCTCTATCGGTGTGATGGTAACTTCCTTGATCGCTCCCTCGCGAGAAATTGTGAAAGTTGTTTCAATTCCAATACTGCCGTATACTGCTGCAGATAATTCAGCAGAAGAGCGTACTCGGAGACCATTTACAGCGATGATTTCGTCTCCTGTGTGGATTTGCTTTCTGCACGGTGAGCCAGAAAGATGCGTTCTAACTTTGACACAGTTAGGAGAATTTGCGAGATTTAAGCCGAGCCAACCACCTTTGGTTTTCTTTTCAGAAACAAGGTCAAGGCCAAGCAGTTTCAAAGCTGAGCGAACATCTGGTGCTTTTCTATCACCCACCAAAGAATCTAGCAGTACACCTAATCTTCTACCTCCCGGAGTGTTTACCAGTGCTTTCTTTATGTCAGAGTGAGTAATTCCAGGGTTGTTTGAATCGAGTTTGTGATTGTGATACAAAGTAGCCATCACATCGTCCATTCCATATTCTCCCTTGGAGCGTTTTCTTAATTCTGCATCGAGGCAAAATATTGCCATCTCACCCTCAAGATAATATGAAATTTGAACCTCTCTGCTGTATGAATTCGGTCTGTATAGGTGTATCCACGCATCATGACTGCTCTCTTGAAGGGACTCGAATTCCATGCCATTCCTATCGGTGTGCCGCTTCATCTTCCTAGTCCAATCCTTGCGCCAATCGTCTTCAGTCCAAGCTCCACTTCTCAAGCACAAAATGTCACCTAGCCAGGATGTTAATCCTTCAAACCACCAAAGTAGGTCGGAATGGACTTCTTTTTGCAGTTCGTAATCCAAGAAATTCTTTGGTCGTAATTGTTTGACATTCCACTGGTGTAAGAATTCATGGCTGAATAATGAGACTAGGTCTCTCCATTGCTCTTCATTTCCTTCTTGTAGTGATTTTCTTGGCATCATTGAAGTCTGGCTTCTAAGGTGCTCTAATCCACCTCTACCAGATTCAGTTAAATGGAGAACTGTCCAGTAATCTTTCCACTCCGGAACGCCAAATAGTGCAAAGTGTTCTTCTATTACTAACTTCATAGCATTCAGGAATCTGTCAAGTCCCTCTTTTGGAATTGGTAATCCACCAGAATCCCACAATTTTAGGTGCTGTCTGGTTCCCTCGACTTCGAATGTAATCATAGGATTGGCATTAGATTCCATAATTGCATCCAAGAATTCGTCTCTACCTTTGGCGACCCACTCTCCTTCAACTCCTTTGAGTTGAGTAGCAGTATGCCACTCGTCAGGCGCATTTAGAATCACTTTGTGATCCATTTCAAGTCGGTTTTTGTCAATACCTCTTGTTGGAAGCATCCATGTGTATGGGGGCATAATATGGACATGCGTCGAATCAAGATGGTTTGCTCTGCAAGTCATTTCTGCTGCTAATAACCTGTAACTAATTGAAACAGATTTAGCTTCTTGGACTCCACTAAGTTTGGCTCCATCTACATCGATTCGGGTGATTTTGGAATTTTCTCCATCAATCGTTGCGCTCAATTCTGACATGTGCTGTATGGGTTCACGAATGAAGTAGGAACCGGGTACCCATCTTGGGAAACGTAACTCGAGGATGTTTTCAGTAAATGGTCCGGAAATCTCAATAGTAACAGTTAGTCTTCTACTAGCGCCCTTGGTTGCATCGACACTAAACGTTATTCCGGAATCCAAATCTAAGCCCCCAATTCTTGAATCGATTTCTCTAGGTTTTTTGCAGCCATGCTAACCAAGTCAGAGTCGTCATTGGCAATTTTTGCCAACCTCTCTAAGTCGATATCGCTGCGACCATCCATTTGCTCAATTAACTTTGAGCGTACTCTTTGATTGATTGAGTCGTCTTCAATCATTGCCCATCTGAGCGAATTTGAGTCTGAATCGTAGCGCATTCGTAACCACCTGACGATGATTTCAGGAGAATTTTTTGCAACACTCTCTATCCTCGAGTCTACGCAATCAACTTCTTGTCTGAGAGCATCAGCAATTGATTTTCTAACCTTAGGGTCAGAGTCTTTACTTGCAA
>WTIV01000212.1:1196-7798 GCA_011525095.1 Methanobacteriota archaeon | reverse complement strand
ATCTTGGCCTTCGAGAGTGGGGTGGAGAGTCAACCTCATCTTGTGCTTCGGGCAGAACGCCAGAACAGTGCTTTGCCCCTCGTCCGAATTCATTCGGAATGTTGGACGGGCGACGTAGTGGGTTCTTTGAAATGCGACTGCGGACCTCAATTGAACAAGTCCTTGGAGTTGATCGCACGAGAAGGAGGAGCAGTGGTCTACCTCAGGCAAGAGGGCCGGGGCATTGGACTGATTGAGAAGCTCAAGGCTTACAACTTACAGGACGCGGGATTGGACACATTCGAAGCAAATGAAGCGCTGGGGCATCAACGAGACGGACGGGATTTTGGCCTTGCCCGTGAGATTTTGAAAAGCCTGGGATGGACCGACATTCGTCTTTTGACCAACAACCCCGAAAAGGTCGAGGACCTCAACAAGGCAATCAAGCGCCGCTATGAGATGATTGAAGCGGCTGCTGAAGCAGAGAGACAATCTCAGCACATGGGCAGAGCAATCGCAGAAAGGATGGAAGAAATGGTCGAAGCACGTGCTGCTGAAATGACCATGGAAGAAGCCACAGAAATCGAATCCACCGAATCTGAAACTACTTCTGAGGCAACAGAAGAAGTAGCGACAGAGGAAACTGGGGAAGAGGAATGGAATTGGTCAGAACAAGTCCTTCTTGGCGTCATGCAGAAGAACGGAATTACCGACCGAGACGCATTCATCGAGTTTGCTAAGTCATACGATATGGATGGGAACAAGTACCTCAAAGGTTCAGAATTAGGTGCTGCAGCTTCAGACTTTGTAGCAAAGGACGCACCTGCAGAAGAAGCACCTGCTGAAGAAGCAGCAGCCGAAGAAGCACCTGCAGAAGAATCCACAGAAAGCGAAGACAAAGAGCCTGGAGTCGTATGGAGAAATTCCGGCGATTCAGAAAATTCTCAGTAGGTGAGTTAGTTGGCTTTCCTAGCCAGAGGCGGATTTCTGCCAGTAATCACTCCCACACTTATGGGAACTGGATTTATTCTAGTTGGTTGGTTTGTTGACCCACTCTATGGATTAGCACCGGGATTCGGAGTGCTGATGTTGATGCTTGCAGCATTCTTTGCTAATTTCTGGAGAGACCCCGACCGTCCAATTCCCAGAGACGAGGGTGTCATTGTATCCCCTGCTGATGGGCATGTAATGTTTGCAAAGAGAGAGAGGGCTACCGGAAGAAGGCCGTCCAAAGAAGAAATGGCGGACGCTGAGGAAGACGAGCACACAGGGACCTGGCACCCCGAACCGTGTGAGAATCCACTCTCCTTCTCTACCGAACAAAGATTCGAGGCTGTACCAGAAGGTGAGGAATCGGATACCGATGTTTGGAGAATTGCGGTTTTCATGTCTCCTCTTGATGTCCACGTAAACCGTTCACCTATCGCTGGAAAGATCATTAGAATGGAACACAGAACTGGAAAAGGCCGTAAAAGAGGTCCTTTCTTGCCAGCATTCCGCAAGGAAAGTGAATACAATGAGAGGGTTAGAACTCTGTTTGAGAGAGAAGATGGCTTGATTGTTGAAGTCATGCAAATTTCAGGTGCACTTGCTCGCACAATTATCCCATGGACTGGAGAAGGAGATGAACTCAGACGTGGAGAAAGGTTTGGAATGATTAGACTAGGGAGCAGGGTCGATGTTCGAGTGCCTGCATCGAAGTTCACACCCAACGTAATCAGCGCCGAAGACGGTCACAAAGACCATCCAAAAGGCGAGTTTGTAAAAGCAGGTTCTACAATTTTGTACAGAGGGATTTGATGGGAGTCAAAAAAGAATTGATGCCTTTTTTTGTAATGCTATTTGCATTGCTGCCCTTTGGATACTACATGGCTGGTTCAATAGTCTACAATGGTGTGGCGTTTACTAACACCGACTGTTGGGGTAATTTTGATCAAAACACTCCTGAACAATTCGCTCCTTTGAGAAACGAGGTACCATTGAATGAATCAGAAAACCCCGAAAATATCTCATCAGAGATCATGACAGGGCTGTCGAATTACTGGTGGGATGGTTACGAGTCTGCAACAATAGATGTTGGAAGCGAAGATATCTACCTCTCTGCTTGGTACCTAAAGCAAAACGAATCGATGCCTTGGGTTATGTTCGTACATGGCATAAGGGGCTGCAAAGCAGACGGGTCAATTTTGCTACCAGCGGGAATGCTTGCGAACGCCGGATTCAATGTGATAGTTTTCGATTTACGGGACCATGGGGAGTCTTCAATAGACGATGACCGTGTATCTGGCGGGCAAGACGAGTGGGTGGACGTGATTGCGATTTTTGATTGGCTAGTCGAAGAACAAAACGCAAACCCAGACAAGATTGGAGTTTATGGAAATTCAATGGGAGCCGGGACTGCTGCAATCGCATTCACATTAGATGAAAGAATCCAATCGGTTTGGTTAGAATCTGGTTATTCGGATATGGGAGACATCGTCGTCGAGGAGTTAGAATTTCAGGGATATCCAACATTTTTGGGGCCAGCTGGCATCTTTGCGGGCAAGATAATTGCAAATCAAAATTTGATTGAACATTTCCCGATAGACGCAGCAACAGAAATCGGGGACAGACACATGTATGTTGTTCACGGTCACCAAGACAAGAGGGTACGTGTTCACCACGGAGAAAAAATGTGTAACGAAGCATTAGAGCATGGCAACGAAAGTAGAATCACATGTTGGTTCGATGATTCTGTAATTCGTTATGATGTTGGAAGAGGTATGGAAAGCGACGAGCATCAAACTCTCATGCTAACACAGACCGCCGAATATGAAACCAGAATTGTTGAATTTTTCTCGAATTCGCTAATGTAAACGAATAAACAGAATTCAGGGGAATGAAAATGTCTAGTGGCAAGTTGACTATGGTAGGAGATGCTGACAAGAAACCAGCAAGAATCCACGATTTAGTCAAAGCACCAGCAAATACTCCATGGGCCCAAGAAAGAAAGCACTCCTGGGATGCAAGAGATCCGGCGACGGTTTACTACACGCCTGAAACGCTCGCAGACGGTACGCCCACCACGGCATTAACCGTAATTTTGAGAACCAAAGGTTGCCACTGGTGGTGGTCGAGTGGTTGTACATTCTGCGGTTACTTCAATGACACTCGTGATGATGTGACAAGCGAAGACCTGCACTCTCAGTGGGAGAAATCATTGGCTAAGTTTGATGATTTCGATACTATGGGAATGGTAAAAGTCTACACATCCGGTTGACTTCTAGAGGATAGAGAAATTCCGCTAGATTTCCAAGAGAGAGTTCTGAGAGATTGTCACGAGATGGGCAAAGAATTGGTCGTTGAAAGTAGAACAGAACAACTCAGTGAGGAAAAACTGGCTTGGGCTACAAAAATTAATCCAAAATTCTCTGTAGCAATCGGACTTGAGGCCTATGATGATGAAGTTCTGAGATTCCACGTCAACAAGGGATTCAGCACAAAAAGTTGGGATAGAGCTGTTGAAAACCTTGAGAAATTCGGACTTAGAATCAAGACCTATCTGATGTTTAAACCTCCTTTCATGAGTGAAGGAGATGCTTTGACTCATGGTGCAAAATGGATTAGAGACGTCGCTGAAAGAAGTGATGAAATTAGCGTGAATCCAATGAATATCCAAAAAGGCACAGTAATCGACAGACTGTTCCGTGCTAATGAATACCGTCCGCCCTGGTTGTGGTCACTTATTCAATTGATCAAAGACGTTCATTACGATATACACCCGACCAATTCAGGAAATGGTTCAGATGACCAAGTCAGTCGATTAATCATCCATCCAACCGCAGGAGGTAAAGTCCGTGGTGCTCACAATTGTGGTTCATGCGATGATGAGGTTGTAGCAGCGATTGAGAGATATTCCGTTAGTGGAGACATTCACGATTTGGATGGTCTCTCATGCGATTGCCAAGAAGTATGGAAGACTGAGGTGGAATTAGACCAGAAGATGCCGATTCCACTTGGCTCGGGAAAAAATCGCAGAGGAGATGCGCTATTGCATCTCCGCTCACCATGACATTTGTTACTGAATGTTTATGACCGTATCATAGGTGGCGTAAATGACCCCTACGGGGTCAAGGTGATGAGATGACCAATAACACCATACTGCCCGATGTATCTGAAGGAGTCGCAGAACCCTCTGCATCTCGTGTAATTCTTGTCTTGATGAGCGTTGGTCTTGTTGGCCTAATCGCCTTATTCAGCAACATTTTCGGCTGGGATACAGTTCCAGTTATCGGCGATATAATTCCATTCATGGACAACCTAGGTGGCTCAGGAATCTGGTACTACCTCATCGGTATTCTCGTCGGTTGTGGAATGATAATTGCAAATCTAGTTGGATGCGTCCTTTCGGACTGAAGGTGGGATACAAATGTCAGAAGCATTCA
Source organism: Methanobacteriota archaeon (assembly GCA_011525095.1). GTDB lineage: Archaea > Thermoplasmatota > Poseidoniia > Poseidoniales > Poseidoniaceae > MGIIa-K1. The sequence goes on along the minus strand of WTIV01000212.1, from coordinate 3,395 downwards.
CAACATCTGCAATCTTACTAACAACAATCCTTCTGTTCACTTATTACATTCAGAAGGGATTCGGCGGAATGAGTGTACCATTGCGCCAATTTGGTATGTTTTTATTGACCAAAGCCGCTGGTCCAGCAGCCGACTTATTCCAAGAAAGGGAAGGTAGCGGTGCTAAAACTTGGATGCAAACCGGTGTATTCTGGTTAATCCTAGCTGGTGTAGGCGGTTTCCTAGCCGCATGGCACAACTATGACCCAACCGCACTTGATTCGCTATCCAACGTCGGATGGGGATATGATGATGGAAGTGCGCTCGCTTACTTCAACCAAGTAACAATGTCTACTGCCATATTCGCAATCCTTGTTGGTGGCGCATTGGTAGCACACACTCGCACAACAGGTGCAAAGTTGGCGAGTGAGGCAAACGCTTCGATGATCGCAATGGCATGGACCGCTCAAGTTCTAGTCGGACTTGTTCTATCCGTTCTAGACCACTGGGATTGGATTGTTTACGGAGCAAGTGAAGCAGCGCTGTACGGATTGGTTTCCGGACTTCTTGTTCTAAGCCTTCTAGTCAACTCACTGATTACACTTGGAAGCAGAGGCAATTCACCAATTTCTGTGCCATCTTGGTTCTTAGTCCTAGCACTATTTGTTCTGATTTTCAGCAGGTTTGCAAATGCTCTTGGCGAGTCACTCGACTGGACAGGAACCGTTTGGGTTGCTGGTGTAATGGCTTCCGGATGGGTTCCATTGGCACTAATGTTCGGTGTTGGATACCACGTTCTATCTCACGTTACAGGACAACCGATTTGGTCAGGAAGCATGACAAAGGCTTCCATGCTTCTTCTATTCGTAACAATCCCGCCTTTCTTCCTTGCAGAATCCACACACGCTGACAACTTTGCTCAATCAATCGGTGCGATTCTAGTGACTGTTGGATTGATGCCAATCATGGCAGCATCCGCAAACATGCTTGCAACAATCAGGGGCAATGCGAGTGCAGTAGTTGACAGCCCAGGTGCAACTGCAGCAGCAGGGGCAGCAATTTTGCTTCCAATCTATGCACTTCTCGGTTACTTTACCGGATTTAACGTCATGGTCGGAGATGCTAGCCTTGCGGGTGTTGCGGACACAGTCAACTCCTCCTTCCTATACGTGATTGGAGGACTATTTGCACTATCAGCACTATTCCACTCATACCCACTAGCATCTGGAAAATCACTCACAGGTTCTGCTGGTGCAGCAACTTGGATGGTAATCGCAGGTGGATTGCTTTCCACAATTCTATTCCTGATGAGCGACTGGACTGAGAAGTCACTTATCGATGCCGAGGTAGAGGACTTATCCACCCTTTCCGGATTCGCTCTGACTGGAGCATTTGCATTCTACGGTGTAGTAATCGGTTTCATTCTAGCAGGAAACAGCGTTGTCAAGACACTACTGTTTGGAAACGTACAGGCATCTGGAGCATCAAACACAAGCGACATCTCTGCATACAATTTGGTTGAAGGTACAACAACAATCAGAGCATTGTTCGGTCGCGGAGTTGGAATCGACACGGCACTGATTATCGGTGAATCCGAGGAAGAGGGCTCAAGCGGTTCCACAGTTATCGAAGTGTCCGCAGATCTTCACAATGACGAAGTCGACGAATTCCCAGTTTCTTTCGACGAAGACCTAGTCAGACTGACTGAGTGGCTATGTGGAAGAGGTACAACAACTGCACAATTCTTCTCTTGGGCAGATGTTGACAACTCCGGTGAAATAGACATGTTCGAGTTCGCTAATGCACTACGTGTAGCAGATATCGCAGACCTGCCACCGTGGGACATCGAGGAATTGGTCAAGGTGATGGACATCAACTCTGATGGTAGAATCAACCTACCAGAGTTAGACATCGCTCTACTAAACATTCGAAACACCCTAGGTATCGAATTCGTACCACACGAAGAAGAAACTACCGAGGAAGAGCCTGTTGAAGAGGAAGCAGTTGAAGAAGAAGCCGAAGAAGAAGCGACTGAGGAAGCGGAAGAAGAGACAGCTGAAGAAGCGACTGAGGAAGTGGAAGAAGAGGCAGCAGAAGAAGATGCAGTAGAAGCTCCTTCTGAAGCAGAACTCAAGAAAATGAAGAAGGCAGAATTGGTAGAAGTTGCAGACTCAATGGGTCTAGACACATCAGGAACCAAGGCTGACTTGATTGAGAGAA
>WTIV01000212.1:0-1096 GCA_011525095.1 Methanobacteriota archaeon | reverse complement strand
GCAGACTCAATGGGTCTAGACACATCAGGAACCAAGGCTGACTTGATTGAGAGAATAACCAAGGCGTGATGCAATGCGAATTGGCTTGGTAGGTAAGCCAAACGTAGGCAAATCGACCTTTTTCAGCGCAGCAACATTAGCAAAAGTGGATATTGCAAATTATCCATTCTGTACCATTGAAGCAAACGTAGGTGTCGCATTTATCGCCGCACCTCAACCTTGCCCATGCAAAGAGTTACGGGCAAAGTTAGAGGCAGATGGTCGCCTTGAGCCAGCCAGCCAAGAAGATCCTCGAAAAGGTAGTATTTGTGAGCCAAGAACAGGTTCTTGCATTGGCCATGTGCGCCTTGTTCCCACATTCTTAGTCGATGTAGCGGGACTAGTCCCAGGCGCTGCAGAAGGAAGGGGAAGAGGAAACGCCTTCCTTTCTGATTTGGCTAATTGTGACGCCTTGATTCAGGTTGTAGATGCAGCTGGACTAACTGACATTGAAGGTAATCCAATCGCTGCAGTTAGCGATGTTGAATCAGCATTGAAGGAAGAAACTTCATTCTTAACCGAAGAATTAGATTCGTGGATTTACGGAATTCTTGACGATGGATGGTCAAGAGGTTCACGCAGAGTGCAAGCAGAAGGGGAGAAAGGACTCAGCACATTCCTGCATGAGAGATTCACAGGACTTGGAGCATCCTTACCACTTGTACTACAAGCACTTGATGAATTTAGAAATCAGTGGGGTGATTTGGACACCCCTTGGATGTGGCCAGAGGAAAAAATGAGATCGCTTTCCTACCACGTACGTCGCCAGTTATTCCCAATTCATATTTCAGCAAATAAGGCGGACTCAGCCAAAGGAACACCTTGGGATGCAATCGAATCAAATGGCATTATCCAACCAACGATGGCAGATATGGAACTGGCCCTGCGAAGAGCTGATTCTGGCGGCATGATTTCTTACAACCCTGGGGAGAAAACATTCGAAATACAGGACGAATCAAAGTTGAATTCTGCACAATTAAATGCATTAGCAGGAATGAAAGACAAATTGTCTGAGGCAGGCGGGCTCCGCGTTCTCCACGCTTGCCGCTTTTCAAAA
>WTIV01000108.1:5084-7814 GCA_011525095.1 Methanobacteriota archaeon | reverse complement strand
CTTACTGGACCGTTGAAGACGATGGCTACTGCGCCGTCTGCCTCTTCTGCTGCTGCAGCCAACTTAGCAGGACTTACCGCGTCTGATACAGTACCGTCAACATTTACGAATACCGCATTGTTCTTCTTCAGGTCTGCAATGTGGTCGAAGTACTCGTGAACTTCAGCAGGTGCTTCTGCGCCTTCATCCATGTCTTCTAACCATGCATCTGCGTCTTCAGTTGGTTCATCTTCAGGCAATTGTGCAGCGAATTTGCCTGCATCAATTTTCTGAGATAAGCACTTTGTTACGGTCTTCTGCGGTAGTAATTCCCACTCTTGACCAACTGGTGCTTGTGCAACGAAATCAATCTTCATAGTTTCATGAAGTTGCCTGAATAGCATCTCTCCTCCACGGTCGCCGTCGATTGCTAGAATTACGTTGGTCTTGGAGTTTGCAAGGTCGATTAGCTCTTGCTTGATCGAACCCGCTCCATCACATGAAATCGCATTCTTTACACCGAAATTCAGTAGGTTGCGTACGTCATTTCTTCCTTCGACGATAATCAGTGATTCACTGGATTCGACGTTTGGACCGCATGTTAGGCCGTGGTAGTTCTTTGCTGTACCAACGGTTAGAACACTGCGTACTTCTTCGATTACTGTCTTTGTTGCTGCATCGCCAGAGTTGACCATGTCAAGAAGTAAGTCCTTTGCACGGTCGATTACTGCGTTTACCTTTGTAGAGCGAACGTCTTGGATTTCTGTGACGACAATCTTTGCTGCACATGGTCCAATTCTGTCAATTGTTTCTAGGCTTGATGCGATGATTGCTGTCTCGACGTTGTCCATGCTACTTGGAATTAGGATTTCTCCGTTGACTTTTCCTCCGCTACTCTTTACCTCAACATCGACGTGTCCAATTCTAGCTGTACGCTGAAGTTTTCTTAGCTCCAATTCTTCACCGAGTAGGCCTTCTGTTTGACCCATGATTGCGCCGATGATATCCTTGCGCTGGACGTTTCCGTTGACCTTTAGGTCTGCTTTGATGAGGTATTTCATAGCCTTGGCTTTGCCTCCGCCTTTACCTCCTCCACTGTTGTTTCTTTTTCCCATTAGAATCTCTCCTTGTCCTAACCAAGACACTGTCTTTCATTTGGCCTATCGGCACATTTCCAGGGTGACCGGTTATGCTTTTTTGAAAGCAAATTTGGTCGTGAATCGGATTTGGACAATTCTTTCCACAAGCCTCTCCTTATTGAATACTATCACTGCAAACCCTGCTTTTCGTCCATTTGTCAAATCATCAATGAGGTTCAAGTGGTAAGAGTTGTTCGCTAATCTGTGAGCGGCGAGAGCGTAGGGGCACTTTCTGTGTTCAGAACAACTACCGAAGTAATGCTTCGGGACGGTGTTTTGACTAGAGAGGAGAAGCGTCTCATCATCAAACTCGCTAACGCTCTAGGCCTGTCTCCAGAAGAGCCCGCTGAGATATATTCGGCAATTCGAGAAAACCGCGATTCTGATTCCGGAAGAGAAGTTTCTCCAAACGAGCAGCGCTTGGTATACACTAGAGTTTTCGAAGTTGCAATTGTTAACGCATCTCTGTCAAAGGATGAATTCGCCGTACTCGCCCACCTAAGAGACCAATTCAACATCAATGATGATGATCATTCAAGGATTGAAGCAGACCTAAGAGACATGATTCGCCAAAAAACCGAAGATGAAAATGTGGTTGAAAAATTACTTGGAACTCTCAAAGATAGTGTCTCCCTTGTTGGAAGCCTATTCGACAGTGTTCGTACAAAGAGTGCTTGAGGTGAGCCTTTGTCTGACGACCTCGATTCCTTATTCGATGGGGGCCTGCCCAAAGGAAGAAAGGTCCTCTCCTTTCTCAAAACCGCATATGATTGTGGCTCTCAAGGCCTTGTGAATCGCTCGATAACTGACAAAGTGATCCAGAAAAGTGGATTGGCGTTTCACATCGGAACAGATGACCCAACAATGAGGAGAATTGCCTCATGGGTTTTGACCCATCACGAAGACAGAATTGATGATTTAATCAAGAGGTTATGGAAAAGATGTGGTCGAGAAGATGTGAAACTTATCGGTTTACTTATCGCCAATACCGAAGGTGATGCTTGGGCAAAAATGCTCAGTATTGTGAACAAAGGGATTCCTCTTGATTTACTACTCGAGATGGCAGAGGAAATCAAACGTTCAGGAAGGGCGATACCGAGTGCAGAATTTTTGCTATCTTGGAACAAGAGTAAGATACAGATGCAAAACTCGATGCTGATCGCATCTCTTGACATGCGCGATGAGCACATTGAACTTGTTCGTAATGCGCCGAAGGGTGGAGAGTTGTATGAACGCATCAGAATGCGCTCTCTCAACGAGTGAGTTTTTGTCCCTCCATGATTGAGGGGTTAACATGGCAGACCGATTTCTTCCAGCAGACGACCCTGTCTTGGAAGAGGTTCTAAATTGGACAGTAGCGAGGGATGCTCAAGATATCAGGCGCCTGTTAGAATGGCTTCCACTCGCACGTTCTTCGAAGGAAAGACGTGCACTTCTAGCAAGAGTTCACGAATTATTAGGGGAAGTAGAGTTGTCCCTGAATGGCCTAGATTCAATGCATTGAGGTGTTTTTCTGCTAACTGGAATTATACTTGCAGGTGGTAAGTCCAGCAGAATGGGCGAAGATAAGTCTCTTCTGAATTCCAATGTCGAGAGATTGTCTAGAGAATTA
>WTIV01000108.1:0-4984 GCA_011525095.1 Methanobacteriota archaeon | reverse complement strand
GAAGGTGGAATCAAGGCAAGAAATATCAACACGCCTGAAGAATTCAAGGAGATTCAATCCTTCCTTCGCTGAGTTTGTCGATTACTGAAGGATAGAGAACGTGTTCTAATCGCTTGACTTTTGCAGCCAGAGAGTCTTCATCGTCATCAGGACTCACCTCGACTTCAGCCTGGTCGATAATTGGCCCTGTGTCCATTCCACTATCAACAAAGTGAACAGTGCATCCCGATTTACTGACTCCTGCTGCAATCACGTCTCTGTGTGCGTGCGCACCGGGGAAATCTGGTAGCAGAGAGGGATGGATATTCAGAATTCTTCCAGCCCATGGTGCTACAAAAGACGGCGTCAGTAGGCGCATATACCCTGATAGAATTACAACCTCAACTCCGTGGTCTGCAAGTACCTCACCAACCTCTTTTTCGTGAGCGATGCGCCTTTGTTCTCTGTCTTCAATATCCGGTAGTGGAACTGCAACTGCTGTCACTCCAAGAGCTTCGGCTTTGGCTAAACCACCTGCATTAATTCTATCACTAATTACCACGTTTGTGACGTGAGAACACTCCCTGTTCTGCTGATGACGGATGAGTGCTTCCATTCCTGAGCCAGAGCCTGAAATCAAGACTGCGAGGCGTAAAGGGTCCTCAACTGTACCCTTTCTTGGAAGGCTCCATGCCTCTGGCATATTGGCTGCGAGCGTGTATTCGCCAATATTCCTTCGGCTATGCAAACACTACCTTTGATAGTCGCGAGGCTAGAGGGTCAATCATGGCAGAGAGGCTCGAGACTGTCGACGAGATAGTCGCGAAGTATGCTGTCGTTAGCAACCCCGTAAAAAGCAAAATTTACGTCGGGTTCGGTTCAATTTTCGTCATCTTTGCAGTTATCGGAATATGGATACCGGGGTGGCCGACCGTGTCATGGGCGGTTCCTGCAGCTTTCCTATTCTCTCTATCGAATGAAAGACTGTTTAGATGGACTTTAACTAACAAGTTCTTCGGACCGTCGTTGTTCGAATATTACGCAACTGGAAAAACGCTACCAAAGCACGTCAAAATCGTAATTGCCTGCATGATTGGTTTGATGACAACACTATCAGCATATTTCGTATGGTACGTGTCAACCAAGGGCGATGGAACGCTATTCGACATGTCTTCTTGGAATGGTGCTGACCAGTACGCATTTGGTTCCCTTACAATAATCGCTGTCGGACTAATGGGAATGGCGTATGTTTTGACAATGGTCAAATCAAGAGACAATATCAGTGCCTGAACAATCTGTGGCCCGTAAAGAGCATAGAGATGCCTCTTGCATTAGCCTCGTCGATTACTTCCTGGTCTCTAATCGAGCCTCCAGGGTGAACAATTGCGGCTGCCCCAGCCTCTGCTGCTTGCTCGATTCCATCCTTGAATGGGAAAAAGGCGTCACTTGCTAAAACGCAACCCTTGCCTCTTTCTCCCGCTCTTCTAGCAGCGATTCTGACCGCTTCAACACGACTGGTCTGTCCTGGCCCTATGCCTACGGTTGCTAAGCCTTGAACCATGACAATAGCGTTTGATTTCACCTGCTCACAAACTCTTACTGCGAACTTCATGGATGCAATTTGTTCATCGGTTGGCGCTACATCTGTTACAACCTTGGCCTTGCCCCAGTCGATCACCGGTGCTTCTTCTGTTTGAATTAACCATCCGCCCTCAATCGGCTTGCGTACTGTCTTTCTTGGAAGTGGAACTAGTCGATTATTTGGTGAATTAATTGTGAGAATTCTACGATTTCTCTTCTCCATCAAAATTTCCTTTGCTCCTTCTTCATACGCTGGAGCCATCAATACCTCGACGAATAGTGACCCAAGGGCCTCTGCAAATTCGACAGTTACCGGTTCATTGACACAAATTATGGAGCCAAATGCGCTTTCTGGGTCGCTAGCCAATGCAGACTCATAAGCCTCCAACTGTGTCTTTCCAAGTGCTGCCCCACATGGATTGTTGTGTTTTACAATTACACAAGCATGAGGTGTATCGGGCCATTCATCAGTGGATAAAGAGCGGCATAATCTGAGAGTTGCATCAGCGTCTGAATAATTGTTGTAACTCATCGCCTTGTTTCCTTCTACTTTTGCGGTGACTAGGGTTTCGCCTTCAACTGCCCCGGGGTCAACGTACAGTGCCGCTGCTTGATGCGAATTTTCTCCGTATCGAAGATGCAACTTTCTGTGTGCTGCAACAGTCATTGTGGCTGGGAGGCGGCGGGTTTGCTCTTCTGTATCATCGCTATCTTCGGGAAGACCATTCCATCTTCCAGCTAACTCGTTCGAGATTGCTGAATCATAGGTAGCGGTGTGCTCATAGGCCTTTAGTGCAAGGTTTCTTCGAGTTTCCAAAGAAACGCTACCTGACTTTAACTCATCAATAATCGAAGAATAATCCTCGGGATTGCATGCAATTACAACGTTGAGATGGTTCTTTGCAGAAGCACGAACCATGGTAGGTCCACCGATGTCAACCATCTCGAGTAAATCCAAGTCATCTAGTGGTGGTTTAATCGCTGCAGCGTCGCTAAATGGATACAGATTGCAAGCGACTATCTCGATCATTGGATAGCCCAAGTCTTTGAGACCCTGAGCGTCTTCTTCCTTCTCCAATCTACAGAGAAGAGGGCCGTGAATTGCGGGGTGAAGAGATTTCACTCTCCCATCGAAAATTTCTGGGTGTCCAGTTACATCTGAAACGCCGATTACGTCCAATCCTGCTTCTCGTAATTTACGAGCTGTTCCACCAGTTGAAACGAGTTCATATCCCAGGCTATCCAAGCCTTTTGCAAACTCAATAATTCCAGTTTTGTCGTACACAGAAAGTAGTGCGCGCGGACGAGATAACGGCTCCATGTGTGGTACCCGTTAGGAAAGGTATCCGGGTCAGTCTCATGAAGGTGCCGACTCAGTCGCCTCTAGCAGAAATTACCTGGTCGACTCTCAATAAGCCACAAGCAGACTCACAAGCAGCCGATATCGAGTGTTCGATAGTGTATGTCGGCAACCATGCAGATTCAATTTCTCCGGGTTTACCAGACTGTGTGATTCCACTGTTGATTTTACCAGACCTGTGAAGGGAACGTAACTCCAACAGGGAGTCAATTTTGTCTTCACCAGCGTTAGAAGCAAGGGCGGAGGGGATTCCTTCTAGGGCTCGAGCAAAGGCCTCCATTGCCAATCGTTCTCTACCAGGGTTTCTCTCAGCAGCCTCACGTACTTTGAGAGACGCAGCCATGTGCAGGCTGCCTCCTCCAAGAATAATTGAGTCGTCTTCCTTCGCCATACAAGTAGAACGTAATGAATCAAAGAGACCTCTAATCGTCTCTTCTGCGGCGACTCCGTCGGTTCCACCAACCTGTATTGTTACAATCCCCGGATTTTCGCCCATGTCGATTGTTAATCTTTCCCTTACACCCTCTGCGCCTTCTAGTCTTTGGTGCTCCAGTCCAGCCATTTGTCCCATGCAGGACGATATGTCGTCGATATGGTCACACAGTTGGGCACCACATGCTTCTGCAATGTCTTCTGCCATCGGTTTTTCCAAAGATGGCATAGCAAAAATTCCCGAATCGGCTAGAGAATGCAATACTCTAGAGTCGATGCCTTCCGCACAGAAAATTACCTCAGCACCACTCGATTTTACTTTGTCAATAATCTGTTCGATTTTGTTTTGCTCAGCATCGATGAATTTCTCGTATTGCTCTGGAGTGCTTATTTCAATCTCTGCTGCGACCACAGAATCTTCAATTTCTAAGGGACAGGATAGTACTGCAACTTTCGACGCACCGAGACTCTTTGGCATCCTTTCTAGGGGCAGTCTCTTTTCGATAATCAATCCGGGAATCAAAACAGATGTTGCAGGTGTTCCTTCCCCTGCTTTCGCCATTCGAACTCTCTCATAATCGCTGTCTGGAATCATCCTCACAGCCTCGGAAATCAGTTTTGACAGGTGGTCGAGGGCTCCTTCAGTTGATCGCCCAACTAGAGATGTTCTAGCGACCTGTTCTAATCGGTCTCCAACAGGTTCAGCCCTGGAATCTATTTCCTCAAGAGTTGCCTTGAGCGCAAGTTCGAATCCCTTGACGAGAATTAGTGGATGTAATCCTCTTTCTAGCAGCCTCCCAGCTTCACTCATAAGTTCGCTAGCGAGTAAAATGCAGCCGGTCACACCATCACCACAAGCGTTCTCTTGGCTTTCGGCTAGGCTCACAAACGCCTTTGCAGCAGGGTGTTTAACCAATAATTCTGCTACTATTTTGGCCCCATCATTTGTAACGGCCGCTTCACCGTTAGTTTTGTACAACATTTTGTCCAATCCGTTTGGACCAAACGTTCCTCGCAAGACGTTACCAAATGCTATTGCTGCGCCTACTAGTTTCTGGGTAACACCAATGCCACTAGTAACCGAGGTCGAGGAATTAGTAATCCTGACCGGAGCGGTTCCAGAGCCATCTGGTGCCTGTGCCATGATTGGGCGGGAATGTCGCGCCTTCATCAATCCATCTTTTACCTAATCAACAAAAATATCCAAAAGGCTGAGCACAAACCAAGCATTAGCGTTGTCCATTTCAGATGTGCTAATGCGTGTGCAGGAAGTGAATTTTCAGCGTCAATTAATTTTCGTGAATCCTTTTCAGTAATCTCCCTTTGACCTACTGACCAAGCGCTTGCCGCAACTCCACCGGTAACTATAGCCATCACTGCAAACAGGATCGTTGTAGATACGGTTGCGAATCCTTGATTGTAAACATCGAGTTTTGCCGGCCCAAGTAGTACTGCTAAAGCCGGCATAATTGGAAGATAGTATGAGAAAAAAATGCTGACTGCGCTGTGTTTATTCGGTTCTTGGTCGGCTGATGTATTCTCATGCCTCCAGACAAAATGCCAGCCTGCCCAGTCAGCAAAAATAGTCATCACGCTGGCTGAGAAGGTCAGCAATAGTGATGCGGGCATACC
>WTIV01000096.1 GCA_011525095.1 Methanobacteriota archaeon | reverse complement strand
GGATCTGGAGAAGCAGCTTGTACGACCGGTTGAACACTAGGTTGCTGATATTGTGAATAATCAGGCTGAGCATTCATGTTTGGCATAGCAGGTTGGGCGTACATGTTTGGCATAGCAGGTTGGGCATTCATGTTAGGCATAGCAGGTTGAGATACTGCTCCTGCCAAGTTGATACCAGCGTCCCAATCCTTGTCCTCTCCCTTTCCTCTCACCCTTGAGATAACTAGAACCAGAACAATCAATGCTAGAATAACACCGACAGAAATACCGCCGTACTTCAGAATACTTCCACTAGATTCTTCGACTATTGCTTCACAACCGTTTTCTTTTGCAACCCCAGCAATCTCGGGACATTCATCAGCATTCTTACCAGCTGGGTTATCTCCAAATCCATCCTCATCTGTATCATTCCATTGACTCGATTCTTCAGGGAATGCATCAATAATATCAGCCCAACCATCGTTGTCTGTGTCTATACAACCAAGAACATCGCCTTTGAATGAGAATCCTGTTTCATTAGTGCATGAGTCTGGACTTGTTCCAGCTGGATTGTCACCATAGCCATCGCTGTCAGAGTCTGCCCACTGAGTTGGGTCAATCGGTTTCCAATCTGTACCTTTTTCTGGGTCACCCCAACCATCTCCATCATAGTCTGGGCAGCCTATAACGTCGATTGTTGAGTTTCCATTCACAAGAGGACAGTCATCATTTCCATCCGCTACTCCATCATTATCTGAGTCAAGATATTCATCAGGATCCGCTGGGAATGCATCCATGAAGTCTGCCCAACCGTCGCTGTCACTATCTGGGCATCCGAGGATATCTTCTTGCCATGAATCGCCTGCTAATGTGGGACAGGCATCTTGGTCTCTAGCATACTGGTAGTATTCACCCGGCCAGTTTTCACTTCTATCAATCCAAGAGAGGTTACCATAGTTGTCACCAAATCCGTCTTCATCCCAGTCTGACCATTGCGTATTATCTGTTGGGAAAGCGTCTGCACCGTCTTCTATCGTCCAGTCATCATCCGCAGCTGAATATCCATCATTATCGGTATCTGGGCAGCCATACCTGTCCAAAACAGAAGTTCCTGGAGTAGAGATACAGTCATCAGGAGTGTTTCCGTTAGGGTTGTCGCCATAGCCATCACCGTCTGCATCACTCCATTGAGTAGCATCGCTAGGAAGGTCATCTATGGAATTGGCCCAGCCGTCACCATCGCTATCCGGACATGCCAATAGACCACCAAGTGTTGAGTTACCTTCCTCTTGTGGGCAAGAGTCCTCTAGGTCAGCATATCCATCACTATCTGAATCAACACAACCTGTGTAGGAACCTAGGTCGGAAGTACCAGACACCTTGTTACAATCGTCTTCTGCATCGTTAAATCCATCTCCATCATCATCTGAATCTTCGTCAGCATCTCTGCAACCATCACCATCGAGATCATTTGATGAATCTGAAGTCCACCAATTTCTTGGAGGGGTGTACGAACTTAGGCAACCGTCATCCTCATCTTCAACTCCATCATTGTCGTCGTCTGTATCTTCGGTAGAATCTCTGCAACCATCATTATCGAAATCGGTGGTAGAATCGCTAGTCCAATTCCACGCACCTCCTCTAGGGCAATCATCACCTGAGTTGTCAGTGATTCCGTCGTTGTCATCGTCATTGTCACACTCATCTCCCGCCCCATCCAAATCTGAATCGGTTTGAAGCGGATTATTGGTGTTAGGACAATTGTCTTCTAAGTCTATGACACCGTCATTATCTGAATCTGCGTTGTTGATTGGATCAAGGGACCAGATTACCAAGTCTAAGCCTGCGCTGCTTGTCACTGATTGTGTTCCTTTGTTTATTGTGGATTGGAATGAACCAAACGCATACGGAATGTCTGTATCGTTGACCGTCAAGTCAGCAAACAAGTCATCTGTTGTGCTTCCTAGATTTTCTACCCAATCCCAGTCACCATTTGCAGTTAATTTAGCCATGTAGAGGTCAAGTCCACCATTAGATGTTGCATAGTGAACACCGAAATCAGCAGAACCTGAAATTAATCCTCCGACCATTATGTCATCATTTGAAGTTACTTCAACGGCATATGCCCTTTCTGTAGAGGCGCTACTACCTGCGCTTACAGCCCAGTCTGTTTGACCGTTATTTGCAATTTTAACAACATAAGCATCGCCATTGCCCTTATCTGTTAGTGTGTTTTGATTGCCTGCATCCATCGAACCAAGGAATACTCCTCCCACGATTATATCGTCATTAGAGTCGATAGTGAGATCTTCAGGGAGGTTGATATCACCTGCAGCACTAACAAATCCTTTGACACTTTGAACAACTCCGCCCTGACTCCACTTCACTAGGATTGTGTCCGCCTGACTGAGAGCTTGGTGTGTCTTTCCATTTCCTGAAAATGTGCCAGATGTTGTTCCTGTCTGCCATATGTTACCGTATGAATCAACTACAACTCCAGATGATCGATCATCGCCAATTCCTCCTGCAGTAAAGACTGCATTTAGTGCTCCAGAGTTTGTATTGAAACTTCCCATAAACACATCATTGTCTGAACTTGTATGAGTGGTCCCACCAAAATCTGTTGGCCCTTGATGTGTCCCAACTACGATTAGATTTCCTGAATATGGGTCAAATTCAATACCTGTAACACTACTCTGGTTTGAATCATTATTGGTTGCAGTACTGAATGAAGTTGCCCACAACCATTGGCCACTAGCGTCGAGTTTTGCTACGAAACCATCAAAATTTTGCGATTGTAAAACTGGTGAATTTGATGATGAGCCGAAGACTACCTGACCAAATACCAATCCACCAATGTAGATATCCCCCGCCAAGTCGGTTGTCATGTCATTGATCAAGGTTAGGCCTTGAGTCGCAGAAGGCATTACTGCCCATTGCCAATTTCCTTGCTCATCAACCATAGCGACATAGGAATCCGCATCCAAATACGGGTTGTAACCAGATGTAGCTTGTAACTGAATTCCACCAAAATCTAGATTGTTTCTAGTATCACCTGCAACAACTATACCCTGTGGAGTCCATTCAATCTCTGACCCATTAACGTGGCCTGTAGCGGAACCCGCAGAGATAAGTAACTCTGGTTCAGAATCAGCAAAGAGCACTTTCTTATAATCAGAAAGTTCACTGTAATCGGAAACCGCAAATATGCTACTTAGGAAAATTGCTACTATCATCACGGATATGAAGCCACGCTTGCCCATGGTTTACCCTCATCTCTAAAGGTGATGAATGCTTTGCTTATCGGTTCAAATGAAGGGTCGATGAAACTCCGTCAAAAATCCAGTAATTACCGCTTATGTCTTGGCCTTTGTGTGCAGGAATTAGCACGTCAAAAGTATCGATTTTTTGTGATTTAGAATCAAATTTCCACCAATGCAGTAAGTCACCCATTCCTTCAGAGTGTGGTCTTCTTTGTGAAAGGATTTCTGAGAAATCTGGATCTTCAACAATTTCCAAGATTTCCTGATTTAGCATAGGTGGGCTTTCCAATATCTCTACTGATTCTAGAATATGGAAACCTCCGCAGTTCAATAACCAACTTTCTATTTCTTCTACTGCCGGCCCTATCAACAAACCTCTGACATTGTGTAGCCTCGCAGGTACCAGAACCGGTTTTGCCATTGAAATATCAAGTCCCCTTGATTCAAGGGGTGAAAAATCATTCTTCGGCTTCAAGACAAACGGACCAGGACCTGCGAACATGTCGATTTCTTCCTCATCACCAACCTCTGCTTCTTCTTCGATTATGCTCAGTCTCCCGTCAATTACGGCATGACCAATGAATGCAGCGAAATCGTCCAACTGCCATAATTTCAGCAACCTACCGGTTCTTGATGGTAAATCAATGATGTCAAAGTTGACCTTTCTTTCAGCAATTACAAGATGGCTTCCTCTTGGAGCGTCGAATAGCCATGATTCCACTCCTGCTATGTCAAGGGGTGCAAATCCCTGACCAGTGGTCCACAATTCCATGCCTTCGCTGAGTCCTAGGTTATACTGTTCGGGCGAGACGTCATAGACTCTTCCAAGCCAAGTAATCACACCTGGTTCCGTAACCGGGGGTGAGCCTGAGTCAATGCTGACGCCCAAGCGTCTCAGAACAGCGACTAAATCGAGGCCCACAGCCCGACTAGATTGAAGCCGTCTTTAATTCACTCTATGTTTCCACTCAATGTTAGCAAGTCGGATTCGCCTGCATCGATGACTGTAATAGTCGAGATGCTGAATGGCTTTCCAGATGCAACACCAAGGTCTCTGTTGACCAAAATGGTGCGATGCATTGTTACTTCAGGGTGTTTTGCTGCCAAGTCGTCAATGTAATCTTGAGGGCAGTTTGCCGCCAGAATTACGCACTTTGCTTCTCCCCTTGCACATGCATCGATCGCTTGGCGTTGACCAAACAATAGCTTCCCAGATGTACTTGCAATCTTTAGTTGTCTACTTATGTCCAATTTTCATTCCTCCACATTTTTGCTTCTCAATGTTGAATTTCACTCAGGGATGTAGTATAACTCCACTGAACCTGTTCCTAGGCTAATTGGCTGACCAACAATAATGTTCTCAGCAACACCGGTTAGATTGTCTCTTTCACCGATAATTCCAGCCTTCAGCAGGTGGTTAACAGTAACTTCGAACGCTGCACGAGCAAGGATAGAGTGCTTGGTTCCGGATACACCGTGTCGTCCAATTGCTCTAACTTCACCTTCGCTAGTCATTACGTCTGCAACCATAAGAAGGTGGCGAACGTCAACTTCTAGACGTGCTCCATCAAGAGTAGCCTGCAATTCGTTAACTATTGCTTGCCTTGAAGCTTCTATACCCAAGTACTCGTAAATCTCGATGATGTTGTTTGTATAGGTACGTGATCTGTCAATACCTTCCATGTCTGAGATTCTTGCTAAGTTGCTTCCAATTGTAGAGAGATAATACTCTCCGGTCTTGTCGTCAAGTTGTACATTTGCACGCTCGATGTTTGGAACACCCTTTAGACGCATGTCACGGATTTTATCTTCTAATTGTAGCAATTCAGTGTATGAAGGTGGATTTTCTGCTAGAGTCTTCATGTCCTCCTCAGTTTGAATTCCAGGAATCAGTGTGAGGGTTGACGGGTTCTTTTCCTTGTCAGCCTCTACATACAATCTTAGAGCACGCTCAAGTTTGTCTTTTACTTCAGCAGGAGTCATTCCCTTCTGCTTCAAGTTTCCTTTCTTCAACTTTAGTACAAGTCTTCTTTGAGCGACGTCAGTATCGATATCTGCAATGTTCACAGTAGTTGTGATTTCAATTGCTGCTGCCAACTTCTTTGCTGCATCGGCAGATTGGCTTTTTTCTCCTTTGAGACGAATTGTCATTGTTGGAGTGTTCGGAACCTTTCTTGCGTCTACAATCTCAATAATTCTAGGAAGACCTTGAGTTACGTTGACTGTTGCTACACCCGCATAGTGGAAAGTACGCATAGTCATCTGTGTACCTGGTTCTCCAATCGATTGTGCAGTAATGATTCCCGCCGCTTCATATGGATCGATTAGTGCCATGTCTTGTGCGCGGCCTGCTTCAGCGACAAGCGCTTCAGCTTGCTTTTTGGTCAGCTTTGTCATCTCTCTTGCGTGAACAGCCTCAGTCAAATCGTGAATTGTTTGCTGGGAGAATTTGATTCCAGCATCTGCTGCTGCTGCCTTGATTGATTTGAATACAGCATCATTTGCTAACTCATCGTCATAGATTGCGGGGATTCCATCAGCATTCATCTCTGGAGTATATGCTTCGAGTTCCTGGACAGTCTTTGCTGTACGTCGACGGCGAGTACCACGGCGCAGGCGCACGGATGTTGTCGCTGAATTGTCGCTGGTTGAATCACGGCTTGGGGATGCAGCACCGGAAATAATCCCATGAATTCTTGCTGCAGTGTCGGAATCAGTTTCACAAAATTGTGCGATTTCCTGTGCTGTTAGAATCTTGACGTCATCCCACTTACGGTCATCTGCCAATTTGTGTGCAAATTCCTCAGGGACTAACATGTCCATGAGTTTCTTCTTTGTTGCGCTCTTTACTACCATCACAAATCACCTCCAGCTGCTGCTTCGGAATCACCCTCATCATATCCGAGGTCGAATTCTTTGTCGCCTCTGTCGATGTATTCTTCTTCCTTAGTCTTGGTAGGTCCGTCTGTACCCAGCGCCTCATCGACAACTACGTCGATGTTGAATGGCTTTCCGTGTACACCACGGCTTGGGTCGATTCCATCCTCACCATAAGCGAACTGGATGATACGATCTGCGGTATTTCTGACAGAGAGGTTTTCGTCATCGAATACCTTGAGGTCATCCATCGCGTTGATGAGTCTCCTCTGCATGTATCCGGATTTACTTGTACGAACCGCTGTATCAACCAGTGATTCTCTTCCAGAAACTGATAGCATGAAGAACTCTGTTGGCTCAAGACCACGCTTGAATGAGGAGGAAATGAATCCCTTCTCGGTTGCACCAAGTCCACCACGCTTGAAGTGAGGTAGAACACGCTGGTGATAACCACGTTCTAGACGTGCACCACGAACCTTTGCTTGTCCGATACTACCTGCCATCATGGTGAGGTTGTCCATTGAACCTCTCGCACCAGAAATCGCCATACCTACAGCGGCATTGGAGTTACCTGGGTGGTTCAATTCTTCCTTTGCAACGTCACCAGCAGCTTGCTTACCCTGGTCTAGGATGACCATGATGTTCTCTTCCAGTGTTTCCTTTGGAGTTCTTCCTGGGCGTGTTTCATAGCCACGTCCGTCTTTTCCGAATTTGTCTAGTTCCGCACGTACCTCTGCACGCGCTTCTGCATTGTGGCGCTCAATTTCGCTCAATGCTTCAGCTGACAAATCTTCGTCATCAATTCCAGTAGTGAAACCTAGAGATGTACAAGCACCGATTGAGAGTCTTGTGAACTCGTCTAAGAATCTTGCACCGTCGGTTGGTCCATTAGTTTGGACAATTGCATCTAGAAGACGTCCATCTTCAGCACCGATTGCACGCTTATCTAGAGTACCCGAAACCTTCCCGTTCTTGACAACTACGTCATCATTTGAACGGCTTCTAAATCTCAAGTGGATGTTTTCAGGAATGATTACTGAAACCAAGTCTTCACCCATGAAGTACTCTCCCTCTGCACCCTTGTGAACCTTCGGTAGTGCTCCGGTGTATCCGATATTTCCTAGCATTTCGAGACCGTGTCTCTTGGAGATCTTTGTCTCTGGCCTAGATAGTAGGTAAGCACCAGAAATGTGGTCGTGAATACCACCGATAACTGCACCACCATATCTTGGAGTTAGGATGTGCTCCTGAACACGCATCAGAATCTTAGCTTCAGCACGTGCTTCTTCTCCTTGGATGACGTGGAGGTTCATCTCGTCACCATCGAAATCTGCGTTGTATGGCGTACAAACCGCTAGATTGAATCTGAAAGTGTGACCTTCCATAACTCTAACTTCGTGAACCATCATCGACATTCTGTGTAGAGATGGCTGTCTGTTGAAGATTACAACGTCGCCATCAATCAAGTGTCTCTCTACAAGTAAACCTGGCTTTGGATTACCGTTCATGTCAAGAGTGGACAGACGGTCTTCGACACGGGTTCTCTCTCCCCATTCGTTGTCAGGGCTGCCACAGTGTGGACATGCGACCTCAAGATGCTCAGGGAATGGAGAATCTGGGTTTGCCAATTCATACTTCCAGCGGTGGTGGAGTACTGCTCTAGGATCATCCTCTGCTAGAGGGTTACCATCGATGTCTTCGCCACGTAAGTTTGCTAGAGTCGCTCTCTCATCGATTGCATATGAGACCATTTCTTCGCCGCCTGCGACCGCTTCTTCACGAGAAACGAATTTCTTGACAACTAGTCCAGGAAGGAAGTTAGGTGCTGGCATTACAGAATGAAGGTCGAACCTTTGAGTGGTTTCTTCCATACATTCTGGGTTGTGACATCTGAAACCTGCATTGATTAGCCTGCTTCTTTCGTTGATTCTTACACGACGCCTGTCACCACGAATTACGTAGTTTACACCTGGGTGTACATCAGGACCACGTAGAATCATCTGACGCATCTGCTCACGGTTACGGGTTGTAACTCTGATTGGTACAGTTAATTCCTTTGCAATCTTAGTCGGTACTCCAACTTCGTTAACACCTAGGTATGGGTCTGGTGAAATAACAGACCTTGCACAGAAGTTTACACGCTTACCGGACAGGTTAGAACGGAATCTTCCTTCCTTACCCTTCAGACGCTGAGTCAGAGTCTTCAAAGTTCTACCAGATCGGTGTCTTGCTGGCGGGATACCGCTGGTTTGGTTGTCGAAGTATGTTGTAACGTGATATTGTAGAAGTTCCCAAAGGTCCTCAACAATCAATTGTGGCGCACCAGCGTCACGGTTTTCACGAAGTCTTTGGTTAATTCTCAGCACGTCAACCAACTTGTGAGTCAAGTCGTCTTCAGACCTGTCACCAGAATCTAGGGTAATAGATGGTCTAACGGTGATAGGTGGAACTGGAAGTACCTTCAAAACAATCCATTCAGGCCTGTTTTCCTTGTGCATTCCCAAGAAGATTAGGTGCTCTTGAGGAATTCCTTGCAGCCATTCACGGATATCACGAGCGTTCAACTTTCTCTCGGTTGCCTTTGCGCCACCTTGAGCGATGATGTGTTCCTTGAACGTTGTTGGCTTGTCAAGAACAATCTTTCCTTGCTGAGCGTTACAGTGCATACAAATTGTCCTTCTTGCTTCTGAAGTCTTCTTCTCGATTTCCTTGATAATCTTGGAGAATTCAGTTGAACCCACACCGTGCTTCAAGATGATATCGTAAACTCTCTTACGGTAGTAATCTTGCTCAGATGGTTCATCTTCGCTTGTCATACCTGGAGCTGTACCCCCAGCACTGTGTAGCAGAATCTTGCTGCATGAGTTACAAGTAGCCTTCAATGCTGTCTTGATTAGGTTGACGAAACCAATGTGGATAACTGGCAACTCAAGTTGTATGTGCCCAAAATGACCTGGGCTTTCGTCGTACTTACAGTTGTCAGTTGGGCACAGAAGACCTGGCTCGATGACACCCATGTGAGGGTCCATCAATCCTTGTCTGTATGCGTGACCATCGTCCTTGTATGTGTCTGCGGTCTTAACCTCAACAGAAGACATCTTTCGTATCTCTGTTGGGTCCATCAAGCTAAAGCGGATGCTTGCGATTCTCTTTGGAATCATTGTTGTGCTATTTCTGCTCATCTGCGGTCCTCCAGTTCTAGGCGCATTGCCACTCCGAGACTCTTCATCTCGTCAAGTAGCAACTTGAATGCGTATGAGGTTTGTACCTTGTACACCTCCGCTCCGTCACCGTGTATCGGCGACACGTATGTTCTTCGTTTCGGATCGTACCATGCAATGTGTCCAGATTGAGCACAAACGAATAAGTCAATTCCGTCAGATTCGTCTAGGAGTCTGTCCTTGATAACCATCGAAGCACCGTGTGCGATCAGACAATCACGCTCCATTTCTCCGAATCTTAGACCACCTTGACGAGCACGTCCTTCGGTAGGCTGACGAGTTAGAATCTGTACACGACCACGGCTTCTTGCGTGAATCTTTCCAGATACCATGTGGTGTAACTTCTGGTAGTAGATACATCCGACGAAGATTTCTGCAGGGTATGTTTCTCCAGTTTCTCCATTAACCATTACTTCTCTACCAGTGTGTGCATATCCATTGCGGACTAAGCTGTCACGTAGGCTTCCTTCCTTTTCTCCTCTGAAGGCAGTACCGTCGATTCTTCGTCCTTCGAGAGAACCGACCTTTCCTCCAATCATCTCTAGAACGTGAGCAACTGTCATTCTCGATGGAATAGCGTGCGGGTTGATGATTAGGTCAGGAACTACACCATCACGAGTGAAAGGCATATCTTCAGCATCCACAAGGCGTCCGATGACTCCTTTCTGTCCGTGACGAGATGCGAATTTGTCTCCAACTTCAGGGACCTTGTGTGATCTAACCATACACCTGACCAGTCTTCCCGAATCTAGTGATTCTGTGACATAGACATTGTCGACCCATCCCTTCTCTCCATGTCGAATAGGCATGGATGATTCACGGCGTTCTTGTGCTTGCAAGAAAGCACCTGCACCAGTTTCTTCCAAGAATCTTGGAGGGCTGGTCTTACCAACCAGTACGTCTCCACCCTCGAGGTACTTCTCAGGATGAGGTAGACCGTCGGCTTCTAAGTGATCATATGCTCCAACAGGCTTCAATCCCTTTACTTCTTCCAGACCTGTGCCTGGAATTTCGATTTCTTCTACCTGTCCACCAGGGAATCTTCTGCGCTCTGCGTTGTAAGTTCTGTTGAAAGTAGAGCGTCCAAGTGCACGCTGTACGCTGGAGCGGTTCATGATAACGGCGTCCTGCATGTTGTAGCCGTGAAGACTCATGACTGCAACGATGAAGTTCTGTCCACCAGGCCTGCTGTCGAACTTTGTGGTGTCCATAGCCTGTGTGTAGGTGATAGAGCGCTGTGGGTAGTGCAAGATGTGTAATCTCGTATCTGGTCTTAGCCTGTAGTTTGAACTTGGCAAACCAAGTGATTGCTTTACCATTGCAGTACCACCGGTAACACGTGGTGTTGAGTTGTGCTCGGGGTATGGAATCAATGAAGCGCATACACCAAGGACGAGTTGCGGGTCAATCTCACAATGAGTGTGTTCTTGAGTATACAATAGCGGTACACTGAAGATTGCATCAGCCTTTTCTCCATTTGGCATTGTAACTCTTGCTTGCAGGTTAGCATCCTCTGCACCTGGCTCACCGAGGTTTAGCCATGTTACTGCGGAGTGACTTACTGGTCTGCCAGCGTATTCGTTTCCTTCTGGAACTACTTCAGGGAGTACGAATGGCCTTGGTGCGATGTAAAGGTCTTCTTCTTCTTCAGCATCGATCCACTCGACAACACCTTCGTTGACCAAGTCATTGAACGTCAGTTCTCCTGAACTTACCATCTCCAAGTGCTTCTGAGTTAATCTTGGTGCACCATCGTATAGAATCAATACTGGACGTAGGATTCTTCCCTTGTCAGTGTTGATGAATATGTCTTTGTTGACATTGTCGTATCTGATAGATACTTCAGGTCTGATTGCACCGCGACGGCGAGCATTCTTGAACTGAGTAACCAAATTCTTCCCACGCTTGTGTACACCATAGATGTCACCATTCACGTGAATCCTGTCACCATCTGTCCAGTCATCTGGTTGGAATACATCCATTTCGTCAAGGCGAGTTCTGATTTCCTCTTCAGGAACAGCTTCTGATATGTCAATCATCTGTGCAGCGTTCTTTACTAGACCACAGTTCTGACCTTCAGGGGTCTCGTTTGGACATAGACGGCCCCATTGAGTTGGGTGCAGGTCACGCGCTTCGAAGTGAGGTTGGCTGCGAACAAGCGGACTTGTTACACGGCGCATGTGGGAAAGTGCGGAAAGGAAGGTTGTCCTATCCAACAACTGGCTTACACCAGATCGTCCACCGACCCAGTTACCAGTAGCAAGAGCGTGCATGATTTTGCTTGTCAAAACGTCGGGTCTCAAACAAGATGTGATCTTAAGTTCACGCTTTCTGTTGTGGTGCCTCTCAAGTTGGTACTTCAGGTCACGTGCAAGTTGTCCCATGGATACACGGAATAGATCTTCCACAAGGTCGCCAGCAAGGCGGACACGCTTGTTTGCGTAGTGGTCCTTGTCGTTTGGCTTTCTGCTTGTGATTGCCATTTCCAATACTTGACGTACGATCCTTCCAAGGAAGATTGCTTTCTTCTTTCGATCCTCGACTTGATCGCCCAAGTGAGGTAGAAGTTCACGGTCTAGAAGTTGGTTAACTCTAGCCTCACGGTATTCTTTCTGCTGACCTGCAGCGAATTTCTTCTCTAACCAGCCGTGTGCTTCCTCCATAGAATCGACAGCGTATTCTTCGTTATCTTTTACTTCGTTAATGTTGGCAACGATGAACTTGAAGGTCTCTGTCGGACCTGCAATCGCTTGGAACAATTCTTGGTCATTCTCGATGCCAAGTGCGCGCATTAGTAATACTACAGGAATTGCAGTTGTACCAGCAGTACTGATCTTGACCATCAGCATACCGTCACGGCGCTTCTCTACTGTAAGCGGCTTCCTCATACCGTCCTTTTGTGAGAAGATCTTTGCAACCTCTGTCTTCTTTGCGTATCTCTTGTTAATTTCAACAGTAACACGGTTTGGAGCAAGGTCTTCCATGGAGATTAGTACTCTCTCAGTACCGTTGATGATGAAGTAGCCTCCAGGATCTAGTGGGTCTTCGCCCTTTTGACGAAGCAACTCTTCCCACATCTTTCTGTCTTCATCGGAGGTTGTTGGGTGCAAAACACGGTCACCTGCGATGTGGTTTGCGTGCAGGTTACACCTGCGGCTGCGAACCATGATTGGCATGTTACCAACCTGAACTCCTTTTTCTGGTTGTGTTGGCACACCGTTTCTGAAAATTGTGAAATCCATCTTAACAGGTGACATGTATGTCAACTTGCGTAGTCGGCATTCCATTGGCTGCGAAGGGTGGTCGCTACCGTCCGCTTCACGGATTGTAGGCTCGCCCAGTTGAATGTTCTTAACGCGAATGATGATGTCTTGGTCGATTACGTCGAGTTTGATTAAACCGCCCTTGTCATCTTCGACTTCTTCATCGGTACCGACTCTGATACTTCTTACGATCTTCTCCATACGAGACAAGGAATTGTCACCGGATGGGATACAGTCATCGTATGATGCTAGTTGATGGTTAACTAGGCTTCTTTCTCGGAAAAATGATTCAATAATCTCCTTCATGGTATCACCTCAGCTCAGCTGCCCTCCACGATTAGTCTGTAAGCAACCGAAACACCAGCGGATGGTGAAGGCCTTACTACCTTTAGAACACGGTCTGCGAGCCATCCTGCGGGTAGAGGGACGTGCTCTTCGTCATCTGTTGACGCTGCGTCATGTGCTCTTTCAGTGGTTTCCTTAATCACTTGAACAACTGGATCGGTAATCAGAATCTTTGGGAGAAGTTCCTTAGCAAGTCTTGACTCACCGGTTTCTGAATCGGTTGTCAAAAGACCCCATGGAGCAAGTTCTTCTTCCTCACTCTCAACAGGGACTAGTTCCTGGTGTGGTACAAGAACGTGGTTTAGAACGTTGAACTTGGTACCTGCCAAGTCCATGTCATCGTCATCGAGTGCTTTTCTTGAAATAGTGATTTTTCGGCTTCTGCGTTTCTGTCTGCGCTGGCCTAATTCTGCGAGGGCATTCATTGCGCCGGTGAAAATTTCATCGTCTTTTGAGACACCTAGAACTGACGCAATTTCGTCGGCCGGCATGGCCTTGATATCTGTCATGTTTCGATCTGTCGCAAGTTTGTGAGCATATTCTTCTGCTATGCCCATTTCCATCAAACGCTTCTTAGTTGCCGACTTTACTACCAAAAAAACACACCCCGCTGAGCCCTGATACACTTGGCCGGTATCTTGTCAGGCGGGCCTGACGGGGTTCGAACCCGCGACCGTCCGGTTAAAAGCCGGACGCTCTACCTGACTAAGCTACAGGCCCAAATGTATGTGTTGGGCTTCTTGGCCGACCTGTATGGGGTTTTTAAATCCTTTGCCACCAATTTTAGCCGGAGAAAGCAGGACAGGTATGTATCTGAAGGATGGTACCTTCTGATGCGTCTTTTTCCCGTTAAGAAATAAAGTCTTCGGCACAAAATTTGTGAAAAACGAGCGATGGCGTCTCTTGTTAATCAACCACGGTCAACACCTGCTATAACAAGAAGCATAAATCATGTTCTGTCAGAGCAATACAATGGCATCTGGAGAACGTGGTATATTCACTCCTGAAGATGCCCAATCTGAAGTTGATCTGCAAAAAAGACCTCCTCGCACCATAGAATGGAGGCCAAACCCAACACAGTGTATTGAATTGATCATTCCTCCTACCGTTTATCCTCCAAGGGAAGACACTGACCTAATAGCCAACAGGCTAATACAATTGGGACCTGGAAAAGGAAGGAAATTCTTGGAGATTGGGTGTGGTTCAGGCGCCCTGAGTATTCTCGCATCATCACTTGGATGGGATGTTCATGCTTGTGACATAAATCCGTTTGCTGTAGCTGCAACAAGAGGAAATATGGAAAAGAATTTGCAAGCCGGAACCATCAAGGAAGGCGGAATTGGTCCCGATGGTTTCCCGTTTGAGGAAAAGTTCGATTTGATTATCTGGAATCTGCCCTACATCCCTGCACATGAGGTGAATGAATTACTTGGCCCGATGGAAGAGGCCGGTCTTATTGATACAGACACACAGGGATTACAAAGCAGGTTCTTATCATTAGTTGGGAAAAATAATCTTCTTGCAACAAACGGAAGAATGCTGTTACTAGGTAGGACTGGAAGTATTGGAGCGTGTGAGAACTTTGCAATAAGAAGCTGGGACATACTAGAGTTTGATGATGGTGAATCATTGACGGTTTTTTGCTTGTGGAAACCATGGGAGAACGCTGAAAATGTATTCGTTCAAAGCACCGGTTCAACCAACGATGATCTGTTTCACAAATCTGGAGTTGGAACCCACATTTCAACTGCTTTGCAAACATCTGGTAGAGGCCGAAGAGATAGGAAATGGAATTCTATAGAAAAGTGTTATGCAGGCTCATGGATTGTCGCAGAAGACACGGAAGTTAACCCTGGCCTGCTACAATTGTCAGGTGGTTTGGCAGTAATCAAATCAATACAAAGTGACCGCCTAAAACTCAAATGGCCTAACGATATTCTAATCGATGAGCGGAAATTATGTGGAGTACTCGTAGAAGGTAAATCCTCTCAAGATTCAACCAAAGTTGTTCTTGGAATTGGTATTAATTTACAAGCATCCAACAAGGTAATTGACGGAAAAGAAATTAGTACACTCGACGAGATTGAAAAACTGGATTTCAAACTACTTGATCGAAGGCTGAATTCTGAGTTATCTTCACTAATCGAAGAACGTGATGACATACCACCTGTAAATTTCGACTCAATACGAGCAGAAATATTGACCCATATGAAATCACTAGGCAGGCCCAGATATTGCGAGTTAGTGTACGAGAATTTTGGACTTAATGAGAGAGGTGAACTAGTATTGGGACACAATGTCATTGATGACGGAGAAGACGTTTCTTGGGTCTAATCCTCGAGCAGTGCCTCTAATGCTTCTTCCTCAACATCTTTTGTAATTCTCTTCAAAATTCCAAAAGCTAGTACCAATGCGCCAACCGGGTATAGTCCGTAATCGAATACTATGCCTCGACTGACAGAGTAATCAATGCTTGAATCTTCTAGACCCAAAATTTGGAAAGTATGGACACCATCAGATTTTGCTTCGTATTCCCAATTTCCTTTTTGATTGTCATCAAAGTCAGAGGAACCATCAGGAAGAATGATTGTTGGCCTTATTTCCCCTTCTATTACATCGAGACTGAAAGTATCACCCGCCGATAAATCATACTTTATCTCGAAAGTTTCGCACTCTTCTTCATCACAATCTACTGCGATTGGCGTCGACCATGCTTGAAGTACTAAGAGAGTAAGTAGTATGGTTGAACCAATGAGAATCATAACATCCTCACTTTTTACAGGCGGTGCTGCCCCTCCTGCTCCCATGACCCTCCGGAGGAGAGAGGGCTCTTCAACGCTTTCTAGGCTTGCGAGTAAAATTCATTCTCTCTCGAACAAGTCTAATTTTCCCGCTGGAGGTTAAAGTTTTGATTCTACTGTTTGACAGCTCTTCCTTGATTGATTCATAATCTTCTAACCGGACCATGAAGATGCATTTGCCTTCTTCAAAATCGTATAATTTTAGTGGATAATTTGATGCATACTCTGAAAGTTCAGACCGACTTTGAAAACTTCCCACTTCACAACCAATCCATCGACGCTTGCCTCGGAGAGCCTTCGTCAATTTCTTGGCCATGCAACCTCGTCAAGGGCATTTATCTTAACATAATGCCAACGCTGCCCTTAGTGAGGGGACATTATGGAAGAGGATTCTCAACAGGAATTCAAGCAGATTGGATTCCTCCAATTAATCCGTAATATGCTATCTCCCAGGACATTACCACACATTATCATGATAGCAGTTATTTCATCTATTCTGCTATTTTTGGTAAGTACGCAAGAAGTACTCGTTGCAATGTCTTTCATATCTTTGTCAATTTCGTATATATTAGTATCAATGCTTTCCAATAATTCAATGATACAAAGCCTCACAAAATTACCTGAAGAAAAAGGAGATTCGCAGTGGATAGTGCGCTTTTTATTCAGTTTTCGTATAACGATAGTACCAATACTGATAGCTGCGGTAATTGTTGGTCTGTTGTGGAGTTTCACTGGAGGAAATGATAACGGTTGGATTTCTCCTGCTCTAGCGTCATTGTTCATTGTCTGGTCGATTGCCCAAGCCGCTTCGTTTAGAACAGGAATGGTGGAGTGGTTGGCGAATGGACTCGGTGATGCTAAACTTCACACTTACCAAGAGAAGATATCAACTGCTTCACAGGTTGTAGTTGTCCAAGTTTTCGCCTTGGTAATATTGTGGCTTGGCCAAATAATCAGCCAGGCAGAGAAGATGACGCTTCAGGATGCGCTACTAGGCGGATTCGCTTTCATCATTGTCAGCATAATCCTACAAGCTACCACGCTTTGGCTAACCAGGAGTGAGAGAGAGGCCTCAGGGAACGAAAAAGGAATGGCTGCATTTTCATTCAAGTGGATGATAGTAGCACAATTATTCATCACATGGCACGCTTTTAGCATATACCGCCGTACGGCTATGAGTCCTTCTGATATCTCTACAATCATCGAGGAAGGTCTTCTAATGGCATTCACGGTAATATTCGCAGTTTGGTCACTCACAACATACACAGTTAGGGATGGCAAGCGACTGATATCTGAACACGCTTCATTACCTCTAGGGATATCATTTGGATATGCATATGCCGGATCAGTGGCAATGTTGACTGGAACTTTTGATAATCTAAAGGAAGTCATGATTTTTGGACACGTATTGTCGATTTGTGCAATGATGCTATTGTTGAGACCTACCCTCAGAACTAGCAGAATGACTTCTGAGATGTTTCTCAACGCAAAGAATGTCGACATTACAAGGTCAGAAGAAATAGAAGAGGTTGAGTCCGAAGAGGACGAAGATACAGAAGATAGCAACTCAGAAACAGAAAAAGAAACTGTTGATGAAGAATGGCAAGAAGACGGAGAAATCGATTGGCAAAAAGGTATTGATATCTCAGAGGGAACCGACTGGGATGGGGAAGATTCCGAACAAGAAGAAGACTCAGACTAAACTAAGATTGGATTTTTCTTCTAGACCTGATACCACCGCAACCACCCTGATTCTGCCTTGTAAGTCATCACTTACACGAGCACCTAGGATAACTTGAGCATCTTCATCAAACCGTGCAGTGAAAGCGTCTGCGATCAAACCGACTTGTCCAACAGTCATGCCCGGGCCTCCCTCAATTTGGAGTAAACAGGCCTTAGCACCATCCATAGACAAATCTGCAAGTGGGGCACTAAGAGCATCCTCAAGAAGTCCAATTGCATCATCTGGATCCCCTTGGCCAACCATAAGAGTAGAACCCCCGGAGTGACCAACAATTGTTTTTAGATCCATCATATCGAGATTAATCAGGCCAAGTCTCATCAAAGTCCTAACCAATCCTTCAACGAATTCTTCAACCCAGGATGCTCCGACCCTCCAATCTGTTCCTCTTTCCCTTGCTTGCCAAGCCAATCTATCTAGACTCAATCTTACACAAACATCTGAGTTGGATTCCAACCTTGCAAGTCCCTCGTTGCTCACTTTCAATCTTGCTTCTTGTGCCTCGAAAGGTATTGCTGCAATCGATATCACAATCGCACCTGATAACCTTGCTTGTCTAGCAAATTCCGACGAGGCACCAGTTCCTGTCCCACCGCCTAAACCTGTAAGCAGGACCACCAACTCTACTTCATTCAGAAGGGTTCTAGATACAGAAGAGGCCTGCCTCATCCTCTGCTCACCTAGTGGTGGAAGGGCTGCGCAGCCAGTTGAATCCAAGTCCTTACCCAAGCGAATAACGTGAGCTTCTGGATAGTCAAATGAAGACTCATCTGCGTCAATTAATACCAAGTCAATGCCGTGCCCTGTTCTTGAGTGGGCACGTTTTGCCCATGAGCAGCCCAATCCACCGACGCCTGCAATCAGGATTTGGGCGCCATCCATATCCAACCCTCGTCAAGGAGGTTATTCAATCTCTGCCCACATATCTCTGATAGCGACGTCTAGCATCCCTAGCCCAAGCATTATCAGGTTCAAGCCTCAAAACTTTGTCGTAAAGTTCTACAGCTTTTTCAAAATCAGAAAAATGCCTTCCGTACAAATGCGCTAAATTGTTCAAAACCGGTATGCATTCATCATCATCTTCTAACATTTCGAGAAGAATTTCCTCAGATTTTCCAAGATTGTTTCGAAGCATTTCCTCTTCTGCTTCCTCAAGTTTGATAAGTTGTTCATTTGAGAGGTCATAGGTGTTCTCAAAAGGATGGTCTGACATAGTCACACCAAGGGGGAAATCAACATAGGATTTGCCTTTGGATGTTTAGGCAAAAAAACGGGCCAAAATGTTACACTGCTCGGCAACCCTTAGATGAAACTGCAGGGAACGATTATAGGCGCAATCCAAGTCCGATTAAACACTGGGGTTGGCGATGCTAATGTCGAAGGTTTTCCAACGAAGTCTCCTGCCTATGGTGCTTGTAACTTTGATGCTCTTGCCGGGCATCACCAACGCATACCCAGACGGCATCGGAGCTGGCGGTCATTCTCACAATGGAGAAACAATCGATGACGTAGCCAAAGAGGGTTGTTTATGCCATGGAGAACAGCCAAGTAACGATGTCATGGTCCTCCTTGTCGGTGTCCCATACACATGGGTCGCAGATACAGAGTATGACATGAGATTGGAAGTCATCGGTGGCCCGGACACTAACATGGGTGGATTCTCTGCTAGAGTCAGCGCAGGAGAATGGTCCGGTGATGGCGAAGCATGGGAAGATGATGCAGCAACCAGAACACACCAATCGCCCAACTCAAGAATCTTTGAACTTACATGGACCGCACCTGCTGACAATTCTAGCGGAACAACTGTCGACTTCTGGATTAGCGGAAACGCTGTCAATGGAGCAGACGGACCCGCTGGAGATTATTGGAACCAGATTGTATTCAATCTAATAGAAGCGCCAGCAGATGATAAGAGAGGAGATAGAACCCTAATCGCAGGAAGCGGAACTCCACAAGCACCAGAAAGTAAAGCCGGGGAAATCGACATCTCGACACTTGGTGCTGGTTTCAGAGCACACTGGCTTGGACTACTAGGATTTGGCGCAGTAATCGCAGTGATTGTATTCTGTGGACTCCTCCTAAGATACGGGTTCTCAACATCTTACAAAGGCCGCAGCAACTTGCTGAGACTGAGATACAAGATTAACAGAAGAGGTGACCAGTGATGGCTAAAGACACGATCACACAACTGCTTGAGAAGGTCGCTGCAGGTAAGGTGAGCGTCAAGGATGCTCGCACAGCACTAGAAGATGCATCACTCACTGAAGAACAGATGGATGCTGCGATTAATCACGGAGTATTCAATCCAGCAGAACCAGGTACAGTAATCTCAGCATCTTTGGCACCATCGGGTAAATCTGCCCTTACGATATTCTTCTTCTCATGGGGAATTTTCTGGGCCTTGTACTGGTTTGGAACTATGCTATACGGGCTGCTCAACGGCTCTAGTTGGGACCAACAGCAACTATCCTATCACATGGCCATGGGCATTACAACCCTGATTATGATGGGAATCATCTATCTGAAATTCGTGTTGCCTGACACAATCATTGTCAAGCATAGCCAGAACAAGTACATCCCTGAACATCAGAAGGATTGGAGAGAATACAAGTGGTGATATTATGGACGACAGGAGATTAAGACCAGCACCATCACTTGAAGACTCAGTTCTAGGTTCACTCGGTGAAGTCTCGGTTAACCGTAGGCAATTCATGCGATACGGATTCAACGCTGCTGGCGGTGTGCTAGCAGCAACGCTCGGAGCATTAGGTTTCGCTGCGATCCTGATGCCACCATCCGGTGGTGGAGGAGGAGACTCTTCAGTTCTTTACTGGGCAAAGGGTCGTGAAGAAGAAGCATGGTATGGAGCTAAGCACCTTCAACCGATGATGAAGTCAGACTTCGAATCTGAAGCCGCCAACTCAAACGTTGGCATGGCTGGTGCACAAGGTGTTTGGAATGGACTACCGGTAATCGTCAACTACGTACCTCACGCTGAAAACTCAGGTAAGCCTGTAGCAGACAACCTACCAAGATTCCAAGAAATGGCAGGTTACGACATCGGTGGCAACTACGTTGGCCACGCAACTGAATTCTTGCTCGGAAACTCGGAAGTCTTCGACCCAAACAACAACCTCGTCATGAGCTTTGCAAGATGCACACACCTGTGCTGTATCCCAGGTTGGCAACTTGTATCAAACACTCAGACAGATGACAACTGGACCCCAGGTGGTGGAGACGATGGTGGAAGCAAAATGTTCTGCATCTGCCACTCCAGCAGATTCGACCCAACTGCGATCGAGGTCAACAGAAACGCAAACAGGTCAACTGGTGCTTCTTTCGAATACCTAGGTATCAGAAGAGCTGGTGGTCCTGCGCCTCTTGGACTACCAATCATTCCAATCATTATGAACGGAGACACTATCGAAGCGTCTTCTGATTACACGGGCTGGTTGACCTACTGCGACTGAGGTGATAATTTGAGCACGATTTTCTGGGTACTTTGGTTCTTCATAGCATTCATTATTGTCTTGATTGCGTTTACTCTACGCAAAGAAAACGAAGAGATTCCTCGCAGAGAAATTCTGCGTGCTGTTGAATCCAGCGGCAAGATGGGATTCGCTGAGCGTGCGTTCTTGTGGGTATTCTCATTCTTGGATACTAGATTTAGGATTCAAGACTACTGGAATATGTCCAAGGGTGCATACTACAACATGCACAGACAGATGCCTCTAACACACGCAGAGAAATACAAGCTCCGTATCATTTGGTATTGGTACCCATTGTATTGCTTGGGTGGAATTTCATTCCTATCATTCATCATTCTAGTACTAACTGGAACCGTTCTCGGAATCTACTATGTCCCAGGTGGAGAGGGTGATCCATCCCCTGCATATGCGAGTATGCAATTCATCATGACACAACTTCCATTCGGTTACATCATCCGTGCGGTACACCACTGGGGTACACACTTCATGGTAGCATCAGTATTCTTACACATGTGCAGAGTATACTTTACTGGTGCATACCGCAATCCACGTGAGTTAAACTGGCTAATCGGTGTTGCTCTAATGGCACTAACAATTGTCTTCGGCTACTCAGGATATCTACTTCCATGGGATACACTGGCATACGGAGCTGCTGTTATCGGAATTAACCTAGCAAACGCTACACCATTGATTGGAAAGTACATCGCTACGTTACTATTCTCTGGTTCCTCCCTCTCACACAGAACTGTAACACGAATGTACTTCATTCACGTATTCATTCTACCAGTTATCGTTACAACTCTAATCATCATACATTTGTTCATTGTATGGGTTCAAGGAATAGCGGAGCCGCATTGATACAGGAGGGAAAAGTTTGGGAATTATAGACAATTTTGGAGCAGTAGCATCCTCATACATGGATCAAAAAGAGCAGTTGCAGTCTGCTGAAGAAAAGCGTAAGCGTACTCGTGAAGGACACGGCTTCTGGCCTCACGAAGTTCTACGTGACAGCCTTATCTTCGGTTTCATGATATGCACACTTCTATTCTACGCGTGGTTAATTCCACCACCACTTCACAGTGCAGCGGACCCATTCGCTCAAGCAGGATTCGTTTTCCCTGATTGGTATGTGCTGTTTTCTTACGGATACCTACGATGGGGAGAATATCTACCTCAGTTTGACGTACCTTTAGGACCAATTGGTGATTTCTTTGGGCAGCCATCTTTCCCATGGAACGCTGCATGGTGGGGTGCTTTCCTCACTGGAATCCCAGTCGGTATCCTAGCACTACCTCCATTCCTAGGCGGTCGTGAGAAGAGGCCTGTTGAAGACCCATGGTTTGCTAGTGCAGGTGTAGTTTACTTAGCTCACATTTGGTTTATCTCAGTGTTCTCAATCAACATCTTCCTTGAATTGTATGGGAAGAATAGAAGCGACTTCTGTAAGTTAGACAGCCATGGTGATTTACTCTGTGGTGTGAGAGACCCGTGGATTGCTGATTTATTCAACATGATACCCTGGGTAATGACAGGTATTCTTCTTTGGATAATGATCTACTTCATCGCCAAGTGGCTATTCAACAACGCATGGGGTGCAAGATTCACTCCAGCACACGGCAAGAAACTCATCGTTGGTGCTTTCATCGTTGCAACTGCTGCAAGCGTTGTCACATACC
This sequence comes from Methanobacteriota archaeon, assembly GCA_011525095.1. Lineage (GTDB taxonomy): Archaea > Thermoplasmatota > Poseidoniia > Poseidoniales > Poseidoniaceae > MGIIa-K1. The sequence goes on along the minus strand of WTIV01000096.1, from coordinate 7,119 downwards.
CGGTTTACGATAACGGATTCTGGGATGCAAAGGGACTGCTAACAATCTCCGATTATGAGAAATTGGAAGAGATGAGGTCACAACCAACCGATGTTCAAGTAAATGAGAGAACCGAATTCATGGACCTGCAAGGATTCGATGGAGACATAGTTCCGGCAGCTGCATGGATGGATTGGAACATATACCAACCAACGCGGTATTATCTCATTGATTTCTCAGACAATAACGGACACCAAGATTTAGATTCTGGTGTAAATGGTAAATCTGGACTACAGAATTATTCTGCTGATGAAACTGTATGGGCAACAGGTTCGTTCATCATCACCGATGATTACTGGCCTGAAGACAACGACTTCACTACAGTACCTCTAGACGCTACGTGTGCTACAAGAGCGAGTGAAGTTCTAATTGATGGTGGAGACTCCACCTCTGGAATGATTCAATCAAGCCTAGTTATCACACAGAGAGACAGTGGCGACGTTGTAGTCAATACCGATTGTAACACAGGTGAGTTAGGAATTGAACTTGCTTCAGGTACATACGACTATGAGTTTAAGGTAGAATCAACAGATGGCCTAAGAGCAAACAATTCAGTTACTGTTGAAACCTTATTCACAATTCAAGCATTCCAGCCACTTCTTCTCTATGATGACGATGCTGGAAACGGTCTTGCTGGAATGACTGTCGACCTATCTAACTCCCTGAACATGGAGTTAGAAGGTGAGAACATGGGAGTTATCGTAAACCCAACTTACCACACTAACCCTCTAGCATTGGATGCTAAGTTGACTTATGCTATGTTCATCCCTTGTATTACCGCAGGTGCAATCACATTCGTGGTATTGAGAAACATGGCTCGTGGATATGAGTTCGAGATGAACAAGTGTTACGGCTGTGACCTATGTGACGATGCATGTCCTGTCAGACTCTTCAACGCTGGTGACAAGTTGAACATCATTTACAACTCATGGAATAACGAAGACGATGGTGTACCGCTGTATTCGTGTTTAACATGTACTGCATGTACAAACGCATGTCCACAATTGGTCAACTACGATTCATATGTTGACATTCGCCGCTCGTTGATCGTCGGTGGTCCAGCTGCTGAAATCCCTCACACTGTCCTGCAAGCAGTACTAGCTGCAGAAGCGGAGGAAGAGAGTGACGCTGATTTCGTTTCAGTCGAAGATTACCCAATCGATTCAAACATCGGCTACTATCCAGGATGTGTAGACTACCTAGACCAAGAGATGGTGTTCAGCCACCTAAACGAAGGCTCGATGGACCTAGGAGAAACAACAACTGCAGCATTCACACTATTCGAAGAGATGGGAACAGATGTCTCATATCTCGGACGTGACTTCCTGAAGTGTTGTGGACACGACCAGAAGTGGCAAGGTCTTGATGAGGTGTTTGACAAACTCAAGGCATACAACCAGAAGAAGATCGAAGCATCCGGAATTGACACACTAGTTTCCTCATGCGCTGAATGTTTCAGAACATTCGCTCGTGATTACGAATTAGAAGGCGTCAAAGTCATGCATACAACAGAATTCCTAATCGAAAATGGATTCGACATGCAGATGAAGGCAGAAGATGAATTGACAGTTACCTATCACGACCCATGTAGACTAGGTAGACAGATGGGTATCTATGATGAACCACGTGAACTAGTTGCTGGAGTCGAAGGAGTTGAACTCGTAGAGATGGAGCACCATGGCGAAGATGCAATGTGCTGTGGTGTCTCAAGCATGATGTCTTGTAATGAGAACGCTCGTGCACTGAGAGTATCCAGAATGGAGGAAATCCGCAACACTGGCGCAGACATGATGATTACATCCTGTCCAAAGTGTGTTTCTCACTTTGAGTGTCTCAAGTTCGAAGGCGATGAAAGGCATGACATCGAGATTCTCGATGTTGTATCATTCCTAGCACGCCAGGTTGAAGCAAAGAAGTCACTTGCTGAAGAAGCAAGTACGTCGAGAGTTTCTGTTGAAGCATAAACAAACCAAGCACTCGATAACAAAAATCGGGTTAAACTTGATTAGTGAGATTGACAAGTTCATCTCATGGATTACGACAGTCTTACTCTTCTTGAACTCAAGACGATGTGTAAAGACAGAGGCCTCAAAGTTAGTGGTAACAAGGCTGAAGTCGTAATCAGACTAATGGAAGATGATGAGTCTAAGCAACCACAGTCTGTATCAATCCCGCAACAACAGGTCAATTTTGCACAGCAGCAAATGTATGGGCAACAGATGTATGGTGGGCAGCCTCAACAAATCTTCATCACAAATAACACAACCAGTGTTGTTCAAATTACTGGATTCCTAATAATCTTGTACGGTTTGTTTAGGCTCTTTTGGGGGATGTTTGCTGATGATGAGGAATACTTCTTTGTCTTATTTATCGGAACAGCGTTCGTTTTCAGTGGGATACTGTCTGTGCAGGGGTATCGAGTTGGACTGTATTTTGCCTTGATTACCTTAGTAATTTCAGGGTTGCTTTCACTCATCTATATTGACAAACAAGGCAGCTTCTTGTCAGTAGGACAAGGAACGGGTGAAGGATCGGTTGGTTTCTCATTATTCTGTTCAGGATTCTGTATGCTAATTGTAGCACTACCACTGCTAACTGCAGATCCATCAAATTTCAGAGATGGTTCGCCAAAATATCTCAGGTCGCTAATCGATACAGCAGATTGGTTCTCACCGATACCATTGATGTGGGGCAACAGAAATGATGTTGAAACCAAGATTGTCATCAATTGTGCACATTGTGATTCTCCACTGAAAGTACCGAGTGACTACAAGGGCAAAGTAAAGTGTCCAACGTGTGAAGAAAGATTCGAAATCGAATGATTTCAGGGTTCCTCTTCCATTCCTCTAATTTCGTAATTTGAGGGGAATAGAGCGACTATAACACCTGCAATTAGGAACCCAAGACCCATACCAAATTCTTGCTGAACAAACAGGAATTCTAGTGCGAATACAACTAGTAGCAGCCCACCAATGTTTGACACCCAAACTAGAGTCTTGAATGTCGATAGAGAAACGCCTGTAGTATTTGATCCCCTCTTTGGACCGAATTCTCCCCCGAATCTTTGTGCGCCTTCATGTTCTGGTTGTTTTGACATATTATCACCTATCAATCATCGTAATTGCGTCTGTTGGACATGCTAGCACACACAACCGGCACCCTGTGCAAGCATCTCGAATAATTCTCGCTTTTCTGTTACTTGGGACTTGAAGCAGTGGAGAAGCCATGTCCTTGAAGTACAGTTCAATAGCATCATCATCGCAAACTATCGTGCATTGGTCACAACCAATACACAAGTTCTCTGTAACCCAAGCAACAGTTCCCTCGCCACCTTTGATAGTGGACCTTCTCTCTCCTTTTTGCCTAGCAAGAGAGATAGCGATTCGCTCAGCCTCAGCTTCGCGACGCTTGGCCAAATCATCACGCGAGGTCATACATCTACCTCCACTGGGTGCTTACTTTCAAACCTCTCTACTGAAATATTCACCAACCAGTCTCCAAGGCAATAGAATGCTCCAACAAGAAGAGGAGGATTCCATGCCGTGAGTCCCGTCCATGGAACTTCATTTGCCCATGTCCAATTTGTAAGATATGTCCCCCATAACTCCATCAGAAGAGCAGCCCAAGCCATTGTTGCATAGAGTGCTGGCTGTGGGCCCCATCTGGTGAAAACAAGAACCAAGACTAGCAAAAATACTGCAGAGGTATCTCCGCCAGTCCATACCCCGTAAGCGACTAAAGGCACAAACGGCAGCAAACTCAACATCGCTTTATCTGCTGCAAGATATTGACTCAGCCTTCGACCTGCATCAAATAAGAACCAGTGGCCAACCGGTACGAATAGAGGCATTAATCCACGTTGATATTCGTAAATTAACCAAACCTCTGAGAAAAACAGTTCCATTGGAGTCGCAAATGCTAACACGGTCAACATCTCAATCCGCTCTTTTCTTTCAGCCTCTTTGAATAACCAAGCAAATAGACCCAAGCACCAGATATTTACAGGCCATTCAGCATACTTTGCACTAACATACAAACCAATGCCGATTGTTAATGCGTAAACTGCAACCCTGCGCATCAAATCACCATCAGTGTAGTTCTATTGAAACGCCTTCTGAACGCATTACTTCGATTACTAGTTCAATAACTTCGCTGGGCAGATCCTCTGGGGCAAAAACTCCACTACCAAGCATTTCAGGTCGGTCAACCCAAGCGATGACACAACTTGCAGTGACTAGACCTGTGGTTCTTGCCATACTGGAATCGTTTTCTTTTCCATTATCTTCGACAATCCATCTCTGTGTATTCTCGCCCGACTTGATGAAAACTTCCATCCAAGTGAACTCAGCCTTTGCGAGGTCCATTTTCCAAGCCTCAATCAATTCATCAGGGTTTAACTCACTCTCCTGATATTTCTGAATATGACCCGGCCACCTAACCGTATATTCCCCCATATTCTTGACAGGGAGGTCTAGTAGTGAGCGTAAACCATCGGTTAGGAATGCATCCATTTGCCTGCCATTTGCATCGATTGAATGTAGTTCACTGATTGCTGGTACGCTTACTTTTTCGCCATTCGAGATTATCCTTGCAGGTCTTGTGTATTCAGCGATGACATCATGAGGTGAAAACGGAGCCATGTACGACCATTCGCCGTCTGGTTGAGCAGGATTACCGCCAACTTTGATTGTGACTTCATCAAGAGTTCCGAATTCTCTGACTGCCATTGAGACTAGCATATTCGATAAACCAGGAGCAATTCCTACATCCCAAAGAATCGAACTACTGACATCAGTTAGCGTATCTGGTGTTGTTTCACTGAATGATAGATCTACTATTTTCAGACTAGAATCTTTGAGGATGGATGTCATCTGATTACCAAGGGAACCCGGTAGCATGTTGACAACAAAATCTGCCAAATCATGGTTTGCCTGCAAGGCATCCTCGAGATGAAAAGTTGCAGTTGTCTGTCTTTCAGTTACGTCGTACAGATGTACGTCGAAACCCGCTTCGACCAACTTTCTGGTCACGAAGGAGCCAACTAAACCCCCTCCCAAGCAGTGAATTCGCAAATCAACCCTCCATCTGTTTTTGAGATTCAGCGCCCATAGCAAGCATTGACAATTCTGACACAAGTGCGTGCCAACCATGTGCATGCTCACCAAACTGTATGCCTACCTCGCTGTATGGTTTGAACTCAGCCGAGGGCGAATTTAGGTTTTCCATCTCTCCCTTCTTTGCATTTATTCGGTAAAACCAAGATGCAGCTTCTCCATCTACAAGGTAAACTACTGGTTCTACTGGTGCTCCCTCATCGGTATTAATTGCGGTTGGAACACCCTCTTGAATTAGGAAATTTTCTACATCTACTCCGCCTTTAGAGTACATTAGTCGCTTGAATTTTCTATTAGAGAGATTCAACAATTCGCTCCCACTTTTTACAGCCATTATTCCTAGACCGTAGGTGCCACGGTCGTTTTTGATAAATGCAACAGGCTCTCTATCAATTCCTAATGTCTGATATTTGGCCTCGATTCTTGCTAGGAATTCATCGACTTCAGCCGCTAGCATTTGGCGGCATGATTCTTTCTCGAGGCACTTATCTTCAGAAACGAACCAACTGGATAGGAGGTGCCATGGATCGATTTCAAGAATTTCAGCTATTTCATTGACGTATGATTGTAGACACTCATAGTGCTCGCTTTTTCTTCTCCTCTGCCAGCCCATGTGAGGTGGTGGTGAAACTTGGTGTGCGCCAAGTCCACCGACCATGCCTTCTGTTAGGTCGTTATTCAACAGTACAAGACATGGATTCTCTCCATCAATTAGCAGATTATCTCCTTCAATTTCAACAGCATCTAATTTCAAAGGACCCGTAATTCCATCCAGAGAACCATGCTCTTCTAGTTCGGGCGAGCCAACCGTACATCTGAATCCTGCTGCTTCAATCAAACGCTTAATTGTTGCAACATTCTCTACATACCCCGGATTTCTTGTATGAGACTCAGGATAAAGATGGACCCAAGTACATCCTTCGTGCTTACGCTTAATGTGATTTCTAAGCAGTGCAGAAAGATGTGGTTCATCCTCTGGTGAAGTATTGTTGAAACCTGCTGGGAAGTGGTTAGCATCCACAACTGCAACTTTCCAACCTGCGTCTCTAATGTCCACGCTTCCATAAATTGGTATTGGAACTTCACTGCGTTTCTTTGCCATCCATTCACTAATCAGTTCTCTATTATCTTCTAATTTTTGAGTTAGGTCGTGCACAAATGTCATCCAATCACCTCATCGAGTAATGATGCAGCGTCTCCGGTTTTCCTGCTTCTGCCGCCATCAAGAATGTGCATCGCTTCAAACAGACCTAGCCCTATTGCAATATCTGGTTGTTTCAAGAGGGCCTTTTCCATAGTCGGGTGGCGTGCAGCGATATCTTCTACTCGCGGCTGTAATTCTTCAACTATGGCATCGATCATACGTGGGGAAGTTGCTCTTCCTGCTGGCAATTTTGGCCTACGCACAATTTCTGCGGGCAAGTCTGTCAAATCCGCAGCCTTTCTCAGTGCTGCTTTTTCTTCCAAACTGCTAGGTAGCCTCCAGTCGATTGGCAACTTGTTTGAAGCATCTCTATGCCGGTAACCCAAGAAAGGAACCCTAACCTCCAGACCATGTGCCATTGAATGCCTGTCGACTAACCTTAATTGGAAGTTAGACAATTGCCCGTGATCTAATTCAAACTGCAAAAAGTCTTGCAAACTTTCACAATGAGATTTTGGTGAGTGGTCTGCAGCCCACCATTCTTCACCAGTAAGTTCGCTTAGGTCACAATTCAAATCATCTAACCTTGATTGAATTTCATTTGCATGGGCAGACAAATCACGGTACCTAGGATATCCTGCGTGTAGTTCGTCTGCACCTTGACCGCATAGACCGACTGTTACGGATTCCGACATCTTTGCGAAAAGTGGCTGGAAAAACAAGACCGTCAAGTCGAGGTCTTCACCATGCCATGCTAAGTCAGGTAGACGTGAGTTGAAAGAATCCTCTTCTAGGATGTATTGATGATGCTCTAAATCTAAA
>WTIV01000116.1 GCA_011525095.1 Methanobacteriota archaeon | reverse complement strand
TTTTCTCTTCCAACTCTGAATTGGAATTGTCTGAGAGCCTCAATGAATGGAGATGACTCGATATCTCCTACAGTGCCGCCTAATTCGATTACACATGCCTCTGGAGCCTCTCCACTACCGTCTGCTGAGACAGAAGAGATCTCCTCTATCCAGTCTTGAACTGAATCGGTAATGTGTGGAATTACCTGTACAGTCTTACCGAGGTAGTCGCCCCTTCGCTCTGCTTCGATTACTTTGGAGTAGATCTTACCGGTTGTGATATTGTTGTCTCGATAGAGGTTCAAATCACAGAATCTCTCGTAGTTGCCTAGGTCCAAATCAGCTTCTCCGCCATCATCTAGAACGAAAACTTCCCCGTGTTCGAATGGAGACATTGTTCCAGCGTCACTGTTTAGGTAAGGGTCGATTTTGACCGCAGTTACTCTTAGTCCTGCGCTTTTTAGAAGAACTCCGATGCTTGAAGCAGTCACTCCTTTTCCAAGTCCACTAAGGACACCACCGGAGACTACGACATACTTCATGCCCTTCAACGGGCTTTGAGGCCGTCGCGCCTCCCCTTTCAACATTGGGTCGCGATTGAGAATTCAGAATCTACTGGCTGAGAGATTGAATCATAGCGTCGCACATCGATTCTAAGTCGAAATCAAGGGAAAAGTCCCATTCTTCCTTCGAGAGGGTTCCATCGGTTTCATCCGGCCATGAATCAGCGTATTCTTGACGATGGTCGGGCTTGAACTCACACTTGAAATCCGGAATCTTTTCTCGGATTTTGTCATACAGTTCCTTTGCAGTGAAAGTAAGACTCGGTAGATTGTATCCACCTCTAACCGACAGTTTGTCGCTAGGAGCATCCATCAGTTGCAGGGTTGCTTTGATTGCATCATCCATGTACATCATTGGCAACTTTGTATCCTCTCTTACAAAGCAGGTGTAGGCTTCAGAAGCCACCGCTTTGTGGAAGATTTCAACAGCGTAATCTGTTGTGCCGCCACCCGGCATAACTTTCCATGAGATCAATCCGGGATAGCGAAGACCTCTGATGTCAACGCCGTGGGCTGAATGGTAGTAGTCAGCCATCAATTCTCCAGCAACTTTGGTGACCCCGTACATCGTTGCAGGATTGAGTGGTGATTCTTGTTTTGCAATCTTGCCTACATCAGCGCCGAAAACTGCGATAGAAGAAGGAGCGAAAATTCTGAATTTGTATTTTCTTGCTAATTCTAGGACATTCATCAGTCCATCCATGTTGATTTTCCAGCAAAGTTGTGGGTTTTTTTCTCCAGTTGCTGAGAGGAGGGCGGCTAAATGGTAAACTTCGTTGATATCATTGTCTCGGATGATATTCTCCATTTGTTCTGAATCAAGGACGTCAAGCCTCTCATATCTGAAACTTGAGTCGTTTACGTCTTGTGGATCTCTGATATCTGATGCGATTACATTTTCTGAGCCAAACTTGGTTTGTAAGGCATCCAGTAACTCCATTCCGATTTGACCGAGGGCTCCGGTAATCAGAATTCGTCTATTCCCGGACTCGCCCATAAACGACCTACACAAGAGTCGCTACTTGAACCTAAAGGTGTGGAAACGAATCAGATGTTTCCAGAAAAGAAGGTTCAGCAGGTCACTCTGCACCGAATCCTTGGATTCGCTCTTGGACATCATCAGGGACTTGAGCATCCATTTGAGCCCAAAGAACATCATCGATTCTCAAGATACTAATGGCTGCTTCAGTGGCGCCTGAAATCGCTTGCCTGGTGATACTCATTGGCTCTAGGACCCCTCTAGAAATCGTATCCTTAGCCTCGCCATCATTCAAATCAAGGCCCATGTAATCTCCAGATTCGCTGTGAGCTGCTGTTAGTTTCAATAATGAGTCAATGCCGTCATAGCCTGCATTTGCTGCAAGCGCTCTAGGAATGGATTCTAAGGCATCTGCCCAAGCCTCAATCGCTAATTGTTCACGACCTGGTACGGATTCTGCAAACCTTCGCAAGCGTCGCCCTAAAGCAACCTGTGTTGCACCCGCACCAGGTAGCAATACTGGCTCTTCCAAAAGTTGACAGGCGACTCCTAGGCCGTCTGCGAAGCATCGCTCTACCTCATCGAGTACGCTTTGGGTGCTTCCTCTTGCAATTAGAGTTGCACCGCTGTCTTCTGCGTCAAGGATCCAGTGATTTACTCCACCGCGTAACTCTTCTCTAGTCTTGATGAATGCTCCTAAATCCGCCTTAGTTGCTCTTCCAGCATCAGGGACAAGGTTTGCACCACATGCACGAGATAGTAGGTCTAAGTCTCGCTTCTCGACGCGGCGGTAAGTCAGAATTCCGTGCTTGGAGAGTGCTTGCCTTGCTTCATCATCTACGCCTTCTTTGCAGACAAGAAGGTCGCATCCAATGTTTACCAAATTCTCAACTTGGGCTAGAAGAGCCTTTGATTCAGCAGCGCGGAATGCATCTAGCATTCCTGCTGAAGTGATGTTCAATTTTGCCTCGAATTGAGGTTTCTTCCTCTCAAGTCCGCCGTCAAGAATCAAAATTGAACCCGGTCCACCGCGTTCTTTCATCTCTGGATGAATGCGGCTTTTTGCAAGTGCAAGTCCTGTAATCAGAGTGGAATCCTGCATTGTTCCGCCGGTTTGCTTAATGATTTTGACACGAGTTGGGTCCGCTCTTCCATCTGTGAGAATAACCTGACCTGCCTCAAGAGAAAGACTTGCTAGACGCTTTTCCATGCCCTTGTCCAACTTACCAGCTAGCGAAGTCTCGATCGCAGACTCAATTTGTCGTGGCGTTGCATCGATAGATAATTCGTCTAGAGATGACAAAGCGAAAGCTTCAGCCTGTGCGAAGCCTCTTGCGATTATGGAGGGATGAACTCCTTGCCTAACCAATTGCCAAGCATTTCTCAGCATTTCAGCACAGATAACCACGGTTGTTGTCGTACCATCTCTAGCGACCCGGTCCTGAGTAGATGATGCACTGATAATCATCTTTGCAACCGGGTGTTCGACTTTTGCAGTCTCAAGAACAGTAACGCCATCGTTTGTAACAAGGGTATCTCCAGTGTCATCCACGAGCAACTTGTCTAATCCCTTTGGACCGAGTGTTGAGCGTACTGCACCAGCCAATGCAATGGCGGCCTGTACGTTCTTGCGCAAGGCTTCGCGACCACTGGTTCTCTCTGTAGATTCGAGAATGGTCTCTTCCGCCATCGTCTCGCCCACTCGACTCCTCGTCTTAAACTGTTGAGAATTAGGAAGCGTGGAGTTCATATATGGGCTACTGCTCCGACTATACAACCGATGGTTAAGTAGTGGTGAAAAATCATGGCTGAAGACTGGGAAGAAAAGATGCTCGAACAAATGGCTGAAATGTTCCAAAAGATGGGCATGAGCGTTGATATCAACCAACTAAAGGCCATGATGAAGCAGTTCCAATCCAAGTTTGAAGCAATGGGAATCGACCCGGAAAGATTGGCGAAAGGAGATGTCAACTTCAATTTCGACATCTCTGACATTTCGAAACTATTCCAATCTGGAAAACCACTAGATGAGATGTTGTCGAACCTAGGAGTAGATGTCAAGGTAGACGCTGCACCGGTTGAGGTCGATATCGAGGAAGAAGAACCAGATAACGAAATTCTCAGGCTGCCATCCGAGAACATCTACCTCTCTGGATGGAATATGTCAATCACTGTAGATTTCTCTACCAGAACCGACTTTGATGAGATTGAAGTCGCTCTCTCTAGCGGTGGAGAACTGCTACAGGTACTCTCTGACCCTTCAGAGCCACCACTGGCTCAAATCGAGTTGCCACACCAGTGTGATGACGTAGTTGATTGGTCAATCAACAACGGGATTCTCGACATCACACTAAAACTAACACCACAAGGCTCTGCCTTAGAAACTAAGTCTGAGAACATCGATGATGGTGTTGAAGACGATCATGCTCCAGTCGCATCGGATGTAAGCGTAGACCTTGCAGACGACGATGATGACGAAGACGATGGAGGAATCCCGATATTTTGAATTCGGAAATTAACGGAAGTGAAAATATGGCTAAGAAAAATGTAATTGGAATAGACCTAGGAACAACCAACTCTTGTGTTGCAACAATCGAAAACGGTGAAGCCGTAGTCATTGCAAACGCAGAAGGCGCAAGAACAACCCCGTCTGTTGTAGCATTCGCTAAAGATGGCGGAGAGCGCATGGTAGGAGTAACCGCAAAGCGACAAGCGGTTACCAACCACGAGAGAACCATGATCTCTGTCAAGAGACACATGGGAACTGACTGGAAGACCAAGGTCGACGATTCAGAATATACTCCACAAGAGGTTTCAGCATTCATTCTACAGAAGTTGAAGGCTGATGCTGAAGCTTACCTAGGTACAACAGTTAAGCAGGCTGTAATCACATGTCCTGCTTACTTTACAGACGCTCAAAGAAAGGCAACTAAGGATGCTGGAAGAATCGCTGGTTTGGAAGTCTTGAGAATTATCAACGAACCGACTGCAGCTGCTCTAGCATACGGTGTTGACAAAGAAGATGACCAAACAATCCTCGTGTACGACCTTGGAGGAGGTACATTCGACGTGTCCGTTCTCGAAATTTACGAGGTTGACGGACAGCCACAGATCGAAGTAAAAGCAACTGCAGGTAACAACAAACTCGGTGGCGACGACTTCGACGAAGTTCTAATCGACTACTTGGTTGCTGAATACAAGAAGACATCTGGAATCGACCTGGCAAAGGACGTCCAAGCGATGAGCAGACTGAAAGAAGCGGCAGAGAAAGCAAAGATAGAGTTGTCTGGAACCGGACAATCACAAGTTAACCTTCCGTTCATCACAATGAAGGATGGGCAACCAGAGCACCTTGACATCACAGTTTCTCGTGCTAAGTTCGAGGAATTGATTGCTCCACTCGTTGAGAAGACAATGAAACCCACAAGACAAGCAATGAAGGATGCTGGCCTATCAAAGGGTGAAGTAGACAAGGTCATTCTAGTCGGTGGTTCAACCCGCGTTCCAGCAGTACAAACCGCTATCGAGAAGGAGACAGGTAAATCTCCGTTCAAGGGAATCAATCCTGACGAAGCGGTTGCAATGGGTGCTGCCCTACAAGCAGGAATCATCGCAGGTGACGAAGGAGTCTCTGACATCCTTCTGCTTGACGTTACTCCACTAACACTTGGTATCGAAACCCTCGGTGGTGTAACCACTACGATGATTGAGAGAAACACAACAATTCCTAGCCGCCGCTCGGAAGTGTTCTCAACCGCAAGCGACAACCAGCCTGCTGTAGAAATTCACGTCCTACAAGGTGAGAGAGAATTCGCAAAGGATAACGTAAGCCTAGGCCAATTCCACTTGATGGGAATCCCGCCAGCGCCTCGTGGCGTACCACAAATCGAAGTCACATTCGACATCGATGCTAACGGTATTGTCAACGTGTCTGCAAAGGACAAGGGAACAGGTAAGGAGCAATCCATCAAGATTGAATCTGACACCTCTCTAACTGAAGATGAAATCCAGGCAAAGATCGCTGAAGCTGAAGAATTCGCAGAGGCTGACAAGCGTCTAAAGGCTCAAGTCGAAATGAGAAACATGGCTGACCAAATCGTTTACCAGACTCGAAGAACTATCGAAGAGGCTGGAGAGAAACTCAGCGATGAAGACAAGGACCCAGTTCTATCCAAGGTCGACGAATTGGAAGCCCTACTTCAAAATGAAGAAGGCGTTGCTAAGGAACTCGATGAAATCGATGAGGCTGCAGTTCAGGCTAAAGTCAAGGAGATCGAAGAGGGAATGCACGCAATCTCTGCCAAGTTGTATGAGGCTGCTGCTGCTGAGATGGCAGAACAAGAAGAGGCTGGCGCTGCACCATCAGATGATGGAGTGGTCGATGCTGACTTCGAAGTAGTCGACGAAGACGAAGACTGATTACCAAATGAATGGAATCGCACTGAATACCAGCATTAGAATTGGTATTACAACCGCTTCTGTAGTTGAGCGCAAGCCAGCGATAAGAGACAACTCTGTTCCTCTGTGAAGGTGAACTTGCATTCCGATGTCTTTGTTGCCTCTAACGACCAGTAATGAGTTAGGGATTGAGGTGTCAATTCCTTCTTCTCGCTCATCATGGGTTCTAGTCTCTACTCTTCCTAAGCAGTATACAGGGTCTCCAGCTGCCAGAACCCAAACTGTCCAGCGCCAGTTACCTGTACCCCATTTGAACAGTCTATCTCCCATGTTGACTTTGTCCCATGAGGTAGGATCTACGAGTATTCCACCTGTACCATCATGGAGTATGAATTCACGTCCACCTGCATCGGTTCTTCTAGTGACCCATCTACAAGACTCCTTTCCGTCCTTGTCTCTACTGCATACACGTTCTTCTTCTTTCCATCTGTAGTTGACAACACCTTGGACTCGCCTCGAACTACTACCGCCAACATCCACCGATAGGGTGCCTTGAGGCCCTGGCCTTACCTGACCAACCAATTCTGCTGGACCAGCAGCGACGCTTCTCACTCTGCTAGATGGTGTATCGATTATGTTGTGCATGAGTTTCCACTTTTTGTAGGCGAAATACGTCCAAACTACTGAAAATAGAACTATGCCTATTTTCAACCAGTACCCAATGGTCTGTTGAGTATCATCACTATGCCTTGCTGTCAAATCTGATGCTAGCCAGAGCGCTGTTCCAACGAAAATCATACCGTTGATGGAGTAAAGAGTAAATGTCGCAGGAGTAGGTGTTCCGACCACATCTGGATGCTCTTCAATTAGTACTCCGTCTTCATTTGGCGCGTATGGGTTATCCGGCCAGGTCTCATAACCCGGCGGAGGTAATACCCAGTCGTTCGAATCAACTTCACGAACGGGACCATCTGCAGGACCCAAATTACCTGGTGTACCGTGAACAAACGGAGAGTTACCCCATCGCTGTTTCAAGTTCTTGATATCATCCGATAGTGATGTAGGTGTAGTAACCATAAGTAATGCAGATGCAAGAATAATTACTGCCAAAGCAATCCTCTGTGCGTCTTCTCTTTCGGTCCTCTCCCCTGGGTCTAGGCCTTCTGCGCCAACTGAAAGGATGGAATAGTTTCCATCCTCACCAATGATGAACATCTCAATTACATCCCCCTCATCGATGTACCAATCGTCATAATACGGGCAAGACCTACTGTATGTCGATACTTCAGGGCCCATCTCATCATTCCAAGTGATTTCGAATGACTCGCCGCCACTAACAGGGGCTACAGTAAGAGTCACGTCTTCAAAAACATCAACATAATCTGAACAATTTTCTCCATCTGAATCATACTCCCAATATCCGTGGACGAGGATACCTTCTTGAATTTCAACTTCAATGACTGCGAAGACCGCTTCTCCTCCGTCTTCCCATCCGGGACCAAGATTCACCGTCCGCTCATCATCAATTTCATCCAAATTGTCTACGTATTGGCTATCCTCTATTGGAGGAACGTCAGGAATATCGAGACTGATGATTACTGTAACTGTAGCGCCAAGAAGCATTATTGCGGCGATAACCCAAGGAACAATCCCCTTCCAAGTGTGCGGAAATGTGAATTGGAAAAACCCGTGTTGCAGAGAGGTGTGGTCGATGGACTGCTTACCCTCTGTCATGGCCTTACCAAACATACCGGCATTAAGATTGAATCGCCTCCCAACCGGTAAATTTGCACCATTTCAGGACAATGTTGAATATACGTCTTTACTGGCTTTCAACCATGGCAGACTTGATTGCGATTCTAGACCATATGCGCGCATCCAGTGGCAATGCTGATACCGTGGGATTGTCCAATGATGTCATAC